>NZ_RAWL01000221.1:0-14147 GCF_003668885.1 Corallococcus sp. AB049A
GGCACCACGCAGATCGGCATGATTGATCAGCCCCCCTTCTCGCTGGACCGCAGAGCGGACGCGCTGAAGGCTCGGCAGCGCGAGCGGCTGGACGGCTACGGCTGGGTGGACGTGGACGCGGGCGTCATCCACCAGCCCATCGACGCGGCCATGCGGCAGCTGCTCTCCGAAGGTGAAGGGGGCGCGCGATGAACGAGCTGCTGCGCCGCCTCTTCTTCCTTCCCGAGCAGGGCTCCACCTTCGCCGTGAAGGTGGACCACCTGCACTACGTCCTGCTGCTCACCACGTTCGCGGTGGCGGTGGGCATTGGCGCCGTCGGCATCTTCTTCCTCGTGCGCTACCGCCGGCGCACGGCGTCGGACCCCACGCCGCGCGTGGTGGCGCCCGTGTGGCTGGAGGCGCTGTTCATCGGCGTGCCGCTGTCGCTGTTCCTGCTCTGGTTCGTCCTGGGCTTCAAACAGTTCGTCTGGGTGATGAGCCCGCCCCAGGACGCGCTGGACGTGTACGTCACCGGCAAGCAGTGGATGTGGAAGTTCACCTATCCCGGAGGGCCCAGCGCCATCGACACGCTGGTGGTGCCCGCGGGCAGGCCCGTGCGGCTGCTGCTCACCTCGCGGGACGTCATCCATTCCTTCTACGTGCCGGACTTCCGCATGAAGCGCGACGCGGTGCCCGGCCGCTACACGGACCTCTGGTTCGAAGCGCCGAAGCCCGGCCGGCACCCGGTGCTGTGCGCGGAGTACTGCGGGCTGGACCACTCGGTGATGCGCGGCGAGGTGGTGGTGCTGCCGCCCGCGGACTTCGACGCATGGCAGGACGCGCAGCGCCGCAACCTCCCCGTGGCCCGCACCCCGGAGTCCATGGCCGTCCGGGGCGAGCGCGTCGCCGCCGCGCAGGGCTGCCTGCAATGCCACACGGTGACGGGCGCGCCGCACATCGGGCCCACGTGGCTGGGGTTGTACGGCCGGAAGGAACCGCTGGAGGGCGGCGGCGCCGTGCTCGCGGACGAGGCGTACCTCACCGAGTCCATGATGGACCCCCTGGCGAAGGTGGTGGCCGGCTACGCGCCCGTGATGCCCGGCTATCACAGCCGGCTGAGCGCGGAGGACACCGGCGCGCTCGTGGAGTTCATCAAGTCCCTGCGACCCCTGCGCCCGGGTGTCACCGCGGCCGAGGAGCCTGTCTATGTTCCCACCGGCCGCTGAGTCCTACCTGACGGACGGGCGCACCGTGTGGTCGTGGCTCACGACGCACGACCACAAGCGCATCGGGGTGATGTTCCTGGGGCTGACGCTCTTCTTCTTCCTCGTGGGCGGCCTGTTCGCGCTGGCGCTGCGCATCGAGTTGCTCACTCCGGGCCGCACCATCATGGGGCACCTGGCGTACAACCGGATGTTCACGCTCCATGGCGTCACCATGGTGTGGCTGTTCATGATTCCGGCCATCCCGTCCTCCTTCGGCAACTTCCTGGTGCCGCTGATGATTGGCGCCCGGGACGTGGCCTTCCCCCGGCTCAACCTGGCGTCCGTGTACCTCTACGTGCTGGGGGCCAGCGTCACGCTGTGGGGCATGTTCGAGGGCGGCGCGGACACGGGCTGGACGTTCTACACGCCCTACAGCACGACCACGGGCACGGCGGTGCTGCCGGTGCTGGTGGGCGTGTTCATCATCGGGTTCTCCACCATCCTCACCGGGCTCAACTTCATCGCCACGGTGCACACGCTGCGCGCGCCGGGCCTGACGTGGATGAAGCTGCCGCTGTTCGTCTGGGCCATCTACGGCACGTCCATCATCCAGGTGCTGGCCACGCCGGTGCTGGGCATGGTGCTGCTGCTGGTGGCGCTGGAGCGGGTGGTGGGCGCGGGCATCTTCGACCCCGCGCGCGGTGGAGACCCGCTCCTCTTCCAGCACCTGTTCTGGTTCTACAGCCACCCGGCCGTCTACATCATGGTGCTGCCGTCCATGGGCGTCATCAGCGAGGCCGTGTGTGCCTTCAGCCGCAAGAACGCCTTCAGCTACCGGATGATTGTCTATTCCACGCTGGGCATCGCGTTCGTGGGGTTCTTCACCTGGGGCCACCACATGTTCACGTCCGGCCAGTCCACCTTCGGCGCGGGCGCGTTCGGCGCCATGTCCATGCTGGTGGCCATCTTCACGGCGATCAAAATCTTCTCCTGGCTGGGCACGCTCTACCGGGGCTCCATCGCCATCGAGTCGCCACTGCTCTACACGCTGGGGTTCATGTTCTTCCTCTTCTTCGGAGGGATGATTGGCGTGGCGTACGCGACCACGTCGTTGAACCTGCACTGGCACGACACGTACTCGGTGGTGGCGCACTTCCACTTCATCATGGTGGGGGCGACGGTGATGGCGTTCCTGGGGGCGCTGCACTACTGGTTCCCGAAGATGTCCGGGAGGCGCGCGCCCGCGAAGCTGGCCAACGGCGCGGCGGTGCTGATCATCTTCGGCTTCATCGCCACGTTCGTGCCGCAGTTCCTGCTGGGGAACCTGGGCATGCCCAGGCGGTACGCGGACTATCCGCCGCACTTCCAGTCGCTGCACGTGGCGTCCACGGCGGGAGCGTCCCTGCTGGCGTTCGGGTTCCTGATCATCGCCGGATACCTGGCGTGGAGCCTGCGCTACGGCGAGGTCGCGGGGGACAACCCCTGGGGCAGTGAGGGCTTCGAGTGGCGGAGCGCGTCCCCGCCGCCCACGCACAACTTCACCACGACGCCCGAGTACCCCACGGGTCCGCACGAGTACGCGCGGGAGGAGGTGCCGCATGCCGCCTGAGGCCGTGACGGAGCACTGGGGTTCCGAGGACGCGCGCAAGCAGGCGGCGTACCTGGGCATGTGGGTCTTCATCGCGACGGAGGTGTTGCTGTTCGCGGGGCTGTTCACGGCCTATGGGGTGTATCGCTCGGTGTACCCGGAGGCGTTCCGCGCCGCGCAGCTCACGATGGAGGTGGGGCTGGGCACGCTGAACACGTTCCTGCTGGTGACGAGCAGCATCGTGGTGGCGCTCGCGGTGCATGCGGTGCGGGGCAACAGGCCAGGGCTGGGCGGGGCGTTGTTGCTGCTGGCGGCGCTCCTGGGCGTGGTGTTCCTGGTAGTGAAGGGCGTGGAGTACGCGCACCACGTGAAGGACGGCGGGCTGCCAGGGGACGCGTACCGGTTCACGGAGGTGCCGCGCGTGGGCGCGAGCCTCTTCTTCACGCTGTACTACCTGCTGACGGGCTTCCACGCGCTGCACGTGACGGTGGGCGTGAGCGTGTTGACGGTGCTGGGGGTGCGCTCCGCGTCGGGGACGTTCGGGCCGGCGTACGCGACGCCGGTGGAGCTGGGCGGCATGTACTGGCACCTGGTGGATGTCATCTGGTTGTTCGTCTATCCCATCCTGTACCTGTCATGAGGAGCGGGCCCGTGACCGACGACGCGGTGGAGAAGCCGGAGCGTCAGTTGAGCGTGGCCGGGGTGCTGGTCGTGGGGGTGGTGCTGCTCGCGTTGACGGCGCTGACGTACGGGCTGCACAGGCTGCCGCACGGAGCCTGGTCACTGCCAGTGGCGCTGCTCATCGCGGCGGCGAAGGGGCTGCTGATCGCCCTCTTCTACATGCACCTGCGAGAGCAGCGCGCGAGCAACGGGTTGGTGTTGATTACATCGGTGGTGTTCGTGGCGGTGCTGCTGGCGATCTGCGTGCTGGAGACCCGCACGCGCTTCCGGCCCACGATTCCGCCGGGCCCGTTCCCGGTGGAGGCTTTGCCGGGAGCGATGCAGGACCCGAGGAGCGCGAGGCCCCCGGAGCCCGCGGGTCCGTTGAACCCGTAGGCCGCTCAGCGAGGACCGTGGCCCTGGGGGCTGGGACGGCGGGCCATGGCCGCGTCGCTTGCGTCCTGGAAGGAGCGGTCGATGCTGGCGTCCAGCAGGCGCAGCTGCCGCTCCAACTCGTCGCGCCGGAATGGCGGCGCCACGCTCAACAGGTCCTGCACCAGGAAGCGCAGCCTCCGCGCGACCTGGAGGTTCCCCTCGCCGAAGAGGCGGACCTCGTCCACGGCGAGCCGCACGTAGGTGTCCCAGTCCGGCCGGGGACAGAGCAGCCGGAGCTCGCCGGTGTCGTCCTGGCGGGACGGCGATGGGAAGCGCCGGTGCACCATGCGGCGCAGCAGGTCGTGGATGGGGTCGATGGCCTGCACCGCCGTGGTGGGGTCGTTGATGCCCGCGGACAAGGCCCGCTCCGCCACGTCCACGAGCTGGCGGAAACCAAAGGCGGTGTCCTGCTGGAGCGTCCGCTCCGGGCCCGTGCCCACGGCGTCCGCCAGGGCCTTCACGTTGAGCTTCGCGGCGTCACCCCATGCCTCGAAGAGGGGTGCGCCATGCGGCACGAAGTCGCCCATCATCGGGATCAGCCCCACCACCACGCCGGCCTTTTTCGCGCAGGCCATCAGCCGGTCCTCGTCCACGGTGACGAGCACACCGGAGGACCCCGCGTGAGGCACCACCAGCGAGGGAGGCGTTGGCGGCCGCCGGAGCTCCGGCTCGCGCGTGTCCTGCCCCACGCCTTCCGGATACATCCGCTCCAGCGTGGCGGACGTCTCATCACGGATGCGGCCGAGGATGACCACGGCGCGGATGGATTGAGCGACGTGGTGGATGAAGAGGATGAACGCCCCCACGCACGCGAGCACCAGCATCACCGCCAGCCACACGGACAACGACGGCACATGGGCCTGGATGTGCAGCTCCTCGGACGTTCCCCGCACGGTGCGCAGCGTCAGCAGGGCGTAGACGAACGTGCCCACGAAGATGCCCAGGGTCAGCTGGCTCTGCCGGTCACTCAGGAACGTGCGCATGATGCGCGGCGAGTACTGGTTGCTCGCCTGCTGGAGCACGAGGATGGTGACGGAGAAGACGAGCCCGGAGAACGTCATCATCGAGGACGCCACCGCGGAGAGCACGGAGCGCGCGCCCTCCGGCCCGCCCCGGAAGAGGTACCAGGCGGACTCCGCCTGCGGCAGTCGCGCGTCGAGCGCCTCGGCTCCGGATGACAGGGCCATGGCCGCCACCACGCAGAGGGCCGGCAACAGCCAGTAGCTCGTGCCCAGGGTCTCCGCCAGACGCGTGGTCCGCAGTCGCGTGAGGATGCGCGTGGCCGCCCCGTTGCTCATGAGACGACGCTATGCACTCGGAGCGCGCCAGCACAGGGATGGAGGAAATGTCCGCCCGGCCCGTGGAGGACTCAGGCCCCCTGTCCCAGGAGCTGGAGCCCCCGTCGCAGCCGGTCCGCCCGGGTGAGGACGTTCCGAAACGCGGGCATTGTTCCGAGCGCCGCGCCGAACGCGAGGTGCAGGAGGAACAGCATCGACGTTGGGGCTTCGTGCGAGAGGGGTGGCGACGCGAAGGGAATCATCAGCCAGGTCATCACCGTCCACAGGCCCATGCCGTAGAGCACGCCCAGGCAGAGCGCCGCGACGGCGGTTCCCCGGCGTGGCAGCAGCAGCGCGAAGCCCGTGGCCATTCCTCCCGCCACGCTGAAGTGGATGAGCAACCCGAGCAGCACCGCGCCAACGCCCTGCGCTGTGCCATCGCGGAAGAACAGCCCCGCCACCAGGAGCGCCGGCCTCCAGGGCTCACCGTTCAGCACGCCCGAGAACGCGCAGGCGAGCACCGCCATCGCGAACGCGCCCAGGGTTCCCGCGAGCGCGCCGGGGAGCACGACATCGCGCACGATGTTCCACGACTCCACCGCCACGTCCACCGTCCGGGTCCGCTTCCGCTTGCCCATGCTCCGCCTCCCGAGCAGCCGAGGCCGCCCGGCCTCAATCTAGGAACGGCCCGCCGCCAAGGCGGGCAGGACACACGCAGCGCCCGGTGGATGTCCTGGACAGCGTGCATGCGGGAGGCCTCACCGCGCTGCCATCCCGCACCCAGCGCCTAGCTTCACCGTGAAGCCCTCGGGACTCGAAGGATCACGATGCCGTCTTCCCCTCGCCACGACAGCGCCGCCCCCATCGAGCGCGTCGATGTCTCCGCGTACACCGTGCCCACGGACCAGCCAGAGTCCGACGGCACCTTCGCCTGGACGTCCACCACGCTGCTGCTCGTGGAGCCCGTGGCCGGAGGCCAGCGCGGACTGGGCTACACCTACGCGGCCGCCGCCGGTGCCTCGCTGATCCGCGACCTGCTCGTCCCACTGCTCGTGGGCGCGGACGCCTGGGACCTCCCGGCCCGCATGGCGTCGCTCCTGCACCGGGTGCGCAACCTGGGCTCGCGCGGCCTCGCCGCCCGGGCGCTGTCCGCCGTGGACACCGCCCTCTGGGACCTGAAGGCGAAGCTGCTCGGTGTGCCGCTCGCCCGGCTGTTCGGTCTGGCCCGCGCCTCCGCGCCTCTCTATGGCAGCGGCGGCTTCACCAGCTACACGGACCGGCAACTCCAGACGCAGCTCACGAGCTGGGCGGACGCGGGCATCCCTCGCGTGAAGATGAAGGTCGGCACCCATGCGGACGCCGACCCTGCCCGCGTGCGCGGCGTGCGCGAGGCCCTGGGACCCGGACCCGCCCTCTTCGTGGACGCCAACGGCGCGTACACCGTGAAGCAGGCGCTGGCGCTCGCTCAGGACTTCCTCGACGCCGGCGTATCCTGGTTCGAGGAGCCCGTCTCCGGCGACGACCTGTCCGGCCTGCGCCGCGTGCGCGATGGTGTACCCGCCGGCCTGGACGTCACCGCGGGCGAGTACGGCGACAGTGGCCCGTACTTCCGCCGCATGCTGGAGGCGGGCGCGGTGGACGTGCTCCAGGCGGACGCCACGCGGTGCCTGGGCTTCACCGGCTTCCTCCAGGCGGACGCGCTGGCGGACGTCTTCCACGTCCCCCTGTCCGCGCACTGCGCCCCGGCCCTGCACCTGCACGTGGCCTGCGCCGCCCGGCGGCTGGTGCACGTGGAGTACTTCCACGACCACGCGCGGCTGGAGCGGATGCTCTTCGACGGCGTCCCGCCGCCCGTGGATGGCGCGATGGCGCCGGACCTGTCCCGGCCCGGGATGGGGCTGGAGCTCAAACGGGCGGACGCCGCCCGCTTCGCCGTGGAGACCTCCCCATGACCACGACCTTCCTGGACACCCTGCGCCACGTGCGCCGCCCCCGCACGGCCGCCGCCCCGCGTGAGCGGAAGCCCGTGGACGTCGCGGGCCTGGAGCGCGCGCTGCGCCGCCGGCTTCGGGGCGACGTGCGCTTCGACTCGGGCGACCGCGCGCTGTACGCCACGGATGCGTCCAACTACCGGCAGGTGCCGCTGGGCGTGGTGTGTCCCCGCACCGTGGAGGACGTGGTGGAGACGGTGCGCCTGTGCCGGGAGTACGGCGCGCCCCTCACGTCCCGGGGCGGCGGCACCGCGCTCGCGGGCCAGACGTGCAACGTGGCCGTGGTGCTGGACTTCTCAAGGCACATGAACCGCGTGCTGCACATCGACCCCGAACGGCGGCTCGCCCGCGTGCAGCCCGGCACGGTGCTGGACGTGCTCCGCACGGAGGCCGTGAAGCGCCACGGCCTCACCTTCGGCCCGGATCCCGCCACCCACAACCGCTGCACGCTGGGCGGGATGCTGGGCAACAACTCCTGCGGCGTGCACGCACAGATGGCCGGCCGCGTGGCGGACAACACCGAGTCCCTGGACGTCCTCACCTACGACGGCGTGCGCCTGCGCGTGGGCCGCACGCCCGACGCGGAGCTGGAGCGCCTGATGCGCGAGCCCGGCCGCGTGGGCGAGCTCTACCGGGGCATGAAGGCGCTGCGAGACCGCTACGCCGGCCTCATCCGCGCCCGATACCCGCGCATCCCCCGCCGCGTGTCCGGCTACAACCTGGACGAGCTGCTCCCGGAGAACGGCTTCCACGTCGCGCGAGCCCTGGTGGGCACCGAGGGCACCTGCGTCACGGTGCTGGACGCCACGCTGAACCTGGTGCCCGAGCCGAAGGCCCGCTCCCTGCTGGTGCTGGGCTACCCGGACGTGTACCGCGCCGGCGATGACGTCCCGGAGGTGGTGGAGGCGGGGCCCATCGGCCTGGAGGGGATGGACGCGAAGCTCATCGACGGGATGCGGCGCAAGCACCTGCACGTCGAGGACCTGCCCATGCTGCCGGACGGCGAGGGCTGGCTGGTGGTGGAGTTCGGCGGGGACTCCAAGGAGGATTCGGACGCGAAGGCGCACGCGCTGATGGACCGGCTGAAGGCGCGAGGCCACGCGCCCTCCATGCGCCTCTACGACGACAAGGCGCAGGAGGGGCGCATCTGGGAGGTGCGCGAGTCCGGCCTGGGCGCCACCGCGTTCATCCCGGGGGAGCCGGACGCGTGGCCCGGGTGGGAGGACTCGGCGGTGCCGCCGGAGCACATGGGCCAGTACCTGCGCGACTTCCGGGGGCTGCTGGACCGCTTCGGCTACCAGGCGTCGCTCTACGGCCACTTCGGCCAGGGCTGCCTGCACTGCCGCATCAGCTTCGAGCTGCGCACGCGCGAAGGCACCTCGCACTACCGCCACTTCGTGGAGGAGGCGGCGGACCTGGTGGTGCGCCACGGCGGCTCGCTGTCCGGAGAGCACGGCGACGGCCAGTCCCGCGCGGAGCTGCTGCCCCGGATGTTCGGCGGGGACCTGGTGCGCGCCTTCGGCGAGTTCAAGCGGCTGTGGGACCCCGACGGCGGGATGAACCCGCGCAAGGTGGTGGAGCCGTACCGTCTGGATGAGAACCTGCGCATGGGCCCGGCCTACGCCCCCGCCGAGCCGCGCACGCACTTCCACTTCCCGGAGGACGGGGGCAGCTTCTCGCACGCCACCACGCGCTGCGTGGGCGTGGGCAAGTGCCGGCGCACCGAGGGCGGCACCATGTGCCCCAGCTACATGGTGACGCGCGAGGAGAAGCACTCCACGCGAGGCCGCGCGCACCTGCTCTTCGAGATGCTGCGCGGCGACGTGGTGGACAAGGGCTGGAGGAGCCCGGCTGTGAAGGAAGCGTTGGACCTGTGCCTGGCGTGCAAGGGCTGCAAGTCCGACTGTCCGGTGAACGTGGACATGGCCACGTACAAGGCGGAGTTCCTCAGCCACCACTACCGGGGCCGGCTGCGTCCCCGGCACGCGTATGCCTTTGGCCTGGTGATGTTCTGGGCGCGCGTGGGCGGACGTGCTCCGTGGCTGGTGAACCTCCTCACGCACGCGCCGGGGCTGCGCGTGCTGGCGAAGTGGGCCGCGGGCGTGCACCCCGCGCGGGAGATTCCCCGCTTCGACGCGAAGTCCTTCCAGCGGCGCGTGCGCGGACGGCATGCGCAGGCAGGGCACCGGGGCCCGGTGGTGCTCTTCCCGGACACCTTCAACAACTTCTTCCAGCCGGACACGGCCTGCGCGGCGCTGGAGGTGCTGGAGGCGGCGGGCTTCCAGGTGCGCGTTCCGCAGGGCTTCGTCTGCTGCGGCCGGCCGCTCTACGACTACGGGATGCTGGACACGGCGAAGGCGCTGCTGCGGCACACGCTGGCGCGCTTCCGGGAGGAGATACGAGCGGGCATCCCCTTCGTGGTGCTGGAGCCCAGCTGCGCGGCGGTCTTCCGCGACGAACTGCTCAACCTCTTCCCCCACGACGAGGACGCGAAGCGGCTGGCGGCGCAGACGCATGTGTTGAGCGAGCTGTTGCAGAAGCGGGCGCCCGACTTCGAGCTCCCGAAGCTGGAGGGAAGGGCGCTGGTGCAGGGGCACTGCCATCACCAGGCGGTGATGAAATTTCACGATGAGCGAAGGTGGCTGGACCGCACGGGGCTGGACTGGGAGAAGCCGGACTCGGGCTGCTGCGGCATGGCGGGCGCGTTCGGCTACGAGCGCGACAAATACGACGTGTCCCAGGCCTGCGGCGAAAGGGTCATCCTCCCCAAGGTGCGCGAGGCGGCCGGGGACACGCTGCTCATCGCGGACGGGTTCAGCTGCCGGGAGCAGATCCGCCAGGCCACGGGGCGCAAGCCGCTGCACCTGGCGCAGGTACTGCGAAAAGCGCTGCGCGGGGGGCGGGCCTGACCGCCAGGAAGGGGGCCTGGGTCCGAGCGGAGCCATGGACGGCCCCTGGGGGGAGGCCGCTAGGCTCCCGGCTGTGATTGCCTCCGTCCGCTTCGAGCACTACCGGTGTCTGCATCGCGTGCAGCTTGCCCTGGAGCCGTTGACCGTCCTGGTGGGGCCTTCCGCGTCGGGGAAGACCGCCGTGCTGGAGGGGCTGCAACACCAGCTCGCGTACGAGCCTTCGGACTTCTGGCGCCGCGATGAATCCCGCCCGCTCTCCATCGAGTGGACGTACGCGCGCGGCGACCGCACGCGCGTGCAGTATCCGTTCAGCGTGATGGACACGCTGCCCGGCCAGGGCCACTCCACGCAGCAGCTGGCCTTGAGCATGCAGGCGCTGCGCGAGGGAGGCTCGTCCGCGAAGGCGACGTGGCTGGAGCGCAAGGGCGGCAACCTCGCGAGCGTCTTCGCGGCGCTGCCCATGTCCACGCGCGAGGTGATTTCGACGGAGCTGGCGAAGCGCGTGCCGTCGCTGTCGGAGGTGGACGTGTCACGCGACCTGGAGGACCGCTCCTTCCGGCTGCGCTTCCGCGACCGCTGGAGCCCGGACGTGTGGTTCGGCCCCGACTACGTGTCGGACGGCGTGCTGTGGCTGCTCGCGTTCCTGGTGCTGCCCTACCAGCGCCCGCTGCCGGAATTGCTCACGCTGGATGAGCCGGAGCGCGCCCTGCATCCGGGCCTGGTGCGCGAGGTGCTGGAGCTCCTGCGCGCCATGACGCGCGGCGAGTCCACCGGAGGCACGCCGGTGCAGGTGGTGCTGGCCACGCACTCGCCGGACCTGCTGGAGCACGTGCGCCCGGAAGAGGTGCGCCTGTTGTCGCGAGACCCCGCGGACGGCTCCGTGCGAGTCCAGCCCGTGCCCGCCACCGCCCTCCACTGGCGCCGCGAGTGCCGGGAGCTGCTGGACTCGCTGTAGCCGGAATGAGTCCGGCGTCGTCCGGTCCCGGGTAGAGTGGCGGGATGCTGCGCAGCATCCGCCTCCAGAACCTCCTTTCGTTCGGGCCCGCCTCCGAAGCCTTCCCCCTGCGGGCACTCAATGTCCTGATTGGGCCGAACGCGTCCGGAAAGTCCAACCTCATCGAGGCGCTGGGCCTGCTGCGGGCAACGCCCGGCAACCTTCTGGCGCCGATTCGTGAAGGCGGAGGCGTCACGGGGTGGTTGTGGAAGGGAGGAACGGAGCCCGGCCCGTCCACTGCGCGCCTGGAGGTCGTCCTCGACTACCCGGAAGGCGTCATGCCACTGCGCTACCAGTTGGCATTCACTTCCGAAGGTCAACGCCTGGAACTGGTCGACGAATCCATTGAGAACGAGCGACCGCAGAAGAAGTCGGCTCAGCCCTATTTCTTCTATCGGTACCAGTCGGGCAGGCCCGCCATCAATGCTCGCCAGATGGTAGAGGCCCAGCCAGGGTCGTCCAATGGTCGCCTGGGCAGGGTCTTGAAGCGCGAATCGGTAAGCTCTGATCAGTCCATCCTCTCTCAGAAGCGGGATGAGGACGTGTATCCGGAACTGACATACGTGAGTTCGCTGCTGAGCCGCTTCTCTCTGCACCGTGAATGGAACATGGGGCGGTACACGCCTCCTCGGCTTCCCCAACGGGTGGATCTTCCGGGGGACTTCTTGCTGGAGGATGCCAGCAACCTGTGCCTCGTCCTCAGCGACCTGGAAGCCAGGGGCATGAAGAAGGTTCTGCTGGAGAACCTGAAGCTCCTCTACGCCCGTGTGAGGGACTACTCAGTCCGTATTTCAGGAGGGACCGTCCAGGTGTTTTTCCAGGAGGAGGGGCTGAACGCCTCCGTGCCTGCAACACGCCTGTCCGATGGAACCCTGCGGTATCTCTGCCTGCTGACGCTCCTCTGCCACCCCACGCCGCCGCCCCTGGTCTGCATCGAGGAGCCGGAACTGGGATTGCATCCCGACATCCTTCCGGAGATTGGACGGCTGCTGGTGGAGGCGAGCTCCCGTACGCAACTCATCGTGACGACGCACTCGGAGACCCTGATTTCGGCCTTGTCGGAGGTCCCGGAAGCTGTGGTCGTCTGCGAAAGGGATGGGACCGGGACGACGCTGCGTCGCCTGGAGAAGGCGAAGCTCTCGGAGTGGTTGAAGAAGTACGGACTGGGCGAGGTGTGGAGGATGGGCGAGTTGGGGGGGAACCGTTGGTAAAGGAGATCCGGCTCTACATCGAGGGCGGAGGAGATACCCGGTACGGCAAGGAGCGGCTTCGGGCTGGGTTCAGCAGGTTCTTCAGTGCCCTGATTGAGCGCGGTCGAAGCAGTAACATTCGATGGGTGTTCGTCATGTGTGGTCCGCGTGATGCCGCGTTCAACATCCTGCTCGTGGACTCAGAAGGACCCGTGAAGATGAGGCCCTGGGCCCATCTTGCTTCACGCGATCCGTGGACGCGTCCCAGGAATGCTTCGGAGGACTCCTGCCATTTGATGGTGCAGACCGTCGAGGCCTGGCTCATGGCCGACCTGGTGACGCTCCAGCAGTATTACGGCAGGAACTTCGCGGTGGGCCGGCTGCCCAGGGCAACCGACGTGGAGGCCATTCCCAAGACCGCGCTCGAACCTGCGTTGGTGAGCGCGACGAAGACGACGCAGAAGGGCGAGTACCACAAGATCCATCACTGCTCGGACCTGTTGGGGAAGGTGGACCCGGCGCTCGTTCGTGCCAGGGCTCCGCACTGCGAGCGGCTGTTCACCGTGCTGGAAGGTCTGCTGGCCTGAGCTGTGTCCACCAGCGCACGGCCCCAGCGCTTCGAGTGACCTCGGGGTGACGCTCCGCGCGCGGGGCTGACGGTTGTGTGCCTGCGTCGGCGGGCCACTCCTAACGTGGGCCCTTCGCCCATGCCCCTCCTCCTGCCCATCCTCCTGGCCCTGGCGTGCGCGCCGCTTGCCTATGTCGCGGGCCGGTGGCGTCCGGGTGCCGCGGCCTGGATGGGCGCCCTGGGCGCGCTCGCCGCGCTGGGGGCGCTGGTCTACGAGTGGACGCAGGAGACCACGCGCCTCGTGTTCCCCTGGGCCCCCTCCTGGGGCCTGTCGCTGGAGTTCACGCGCGACGGCCTGTCCGGCCTCTATGCCTCGATGGCGCTCACCATTGGCGCGCTCGTGGTCCTGTACTCGCGCGCGTACATGCCGCACCACCTGGCGGAGGAGCAGCGGCCCCCAGGCGATGAAGTCCGCTTCCAGGGGCTCATCCTCGCGTTCATGGCCGCCATGGTGCTGCTGGTCACCGTGGACGACCTGCTGCTGCTGTTCGTGGCGCTGGACCTCACCACCATCATCTCCTACCTGCTCATCGGCTTCGACCGGGAGGACCCCGAGTCCCGCGCCGCCGCGCTCCTGTCCCTGGTGCTCACCGGCGCCACGTCCGTCGTCTTCTTCGCGGGCGCCATGACGCTGGGCCTCCAGTACGGCACCTTCTCCCTGCCGCTCGTCTTCGAGCGCGCCGCGCAGAGCCCCGCGTCCACCGGCGCGCTGGTCTGCCTGGCCGTGGGCGCGCTGGGCAAGAGCGCGCAGGTGCCGTTCCACTTCTGGCTGCCGCGCGCCATGGCCGCGCCCACGCCCGTGTCGTCGTACCTGCACTCGGCCGCCATGGTCGCCGCGGGCGTCTTCCTCCTCCAGCGCCTCTACCCGCTGTTCGCCCCGGCCACGGACGTGCGCCACGGCCTGCTCGTCATCGGCTTCGTGTCCATGGGCATGGGCAGCCTGATGGCCCTGGTGGCGGATCCGTTCAAGCGCGTGCTCGCGTACTCCACCATCGCGCAGTACGGCTACGCGCTGGTGCTGGTGGCGCTGGGCTCCGAGGGCGCGCCGCTCTACGTGGCCGCCCACGCCCCGTGCAAGGCCGCCCTGTTCCTCACCGCGGGCGCCGTCACCCAGGTCACCGGCAAGAAGAAGCTGTCGGAGGTCGGCGGCCTGCGCCACGCGCTCCCCGTGCTCGCGGGCGCCAGCGCCATCGCCGCGGCGGGGCTGTCCGCGCTGCCCCTCACCGTGGGCTTCTTCAAGGACGAGGTCTTCTTCCACGCGCTCGCCAAGGAGGGCCCCGCGTTCATGGCC
>NZ_RAWL01000222.1:0-14103 GCF_003668885.1 Corallococcus sp. AB049A
GGCGTGGGGCAGGGGGGCGGGATGAAGTAGGAGACGATGAGCTGCGGCCAGCGGGCCTCCGTGTTCGTGTATTCGCGCGAGTGGTACAGCGTCCGGTACCCCGGCGAGTCCAGCCGCAGGGAGATCATCCCGTCCGACTCCAGCGCCTGCTGCACGGGCGCCACCAGCTTCGGGCTGGAGTTGATTCCCACCTGGGTCGTGTACTGGCCAGTGCGGTTCCACAGCAGCCAGGAGCCCAGGTCGTCGCTGGAGGCCGCGGGCTTGTTGTTCCAGGTGATGCCCGTCTCGCTCCAGGTGTTGTCGGAGACGAGCCGCGTGTAGACGTTGCCGTCCGCGTCGTCATACGCGGTGCCGTCATACGCCGTGGCCACCAGGGACACGGCGACCACCTGCGCGTTGACCGGGACGCTGCCCAGGCCGAAGCGCAGGAAGGATTCCGCCGCCGTCCGGTCGACGGTCATCGTCATGCTCTTGCCGGAGTTGGTGGTGGGGCTGCCCGCCAGCACCTGCGCGTCCGCCTGCGGGTAGAGGGCCACGACCTGGAGGTCGGTGGTCACCTGCGGATCCCCGGGCTCGAAGTAGTTGATGATGAGCTTGGGGCGCTCGCTGGCGACGCCGTGTTCACGCGAGCGATACACCGTGTGGTAGCCCGGGGACATCAGCCGGAAGGACACCAATCCATCCGAGTCCAGCGCCTGCTGCACGGGCGCCTTCAGCTTCGGGTCGAAGTTGACGCCCACCTGCAAGGGTTTGGGAGAGGTGCTGGCGTACCAGAGCCACCAGGAGCCCAGCCTGTCACCGGTGACGGCGGGCCGGTTGTTCCAGGTCATGCCCGTCTCGCTCCAGGTGTCGTCCGGCACCAGGTGCGCATAGACGCTGCCGTCACCTCCTGCGGCCGAACCGTCGAAGGCCAGGGCCTGCAGCATGACCGAGGCGATGTGGGCGCCGGCCGGGAGGCTGCTCAGGTTGAAGCGCAGGTAGGTCTCCGCCTTGTTGGAGTCGACCCACAGGTTCTGCGCGGCGCCGAAGTTCGTGGTCGGGTTGGAGGGCCGGACGTAGGTGTCCGCCTCCGGCTCCAGGATGAGCTGCTTGGGCGTGGGCGTCGTGAGGAGCGGCGTGGCCTGGATCCGCGTTGGCGTCGGCGGTGGTGCCAGCGCTGCTGGTGCTTCGCCGCCACCACAGCCAGGGACGAGCCCCGCCACGAGCGGTGCGATGAGAAGGGAGCGCAGGGACTTCTTCCACGGGGATGCGAGGTGCATGCAATGGCACTCGGAGGCACGCGCGCCGGTCCGTTCCGGCGCGACGTGCATCCCTTGAGCAACCCCTGCGCCAGGGGATGGTTCTCCTGTGACTTCCGGCGCTTGCATGGCGAGGCGGCGCTTGCGCCAGGGTGGAACGTGCCAGAACCGGCACGCACGCGAGGACGTCCAGCGGACGCCGGTGTCATGGGCTTCGCGAATACCGCCGCTTCAGGTCGCGCGAGGCCTGATGCGCTTCCACGCAAGAGGCATGAGCAGGCCCGCGATGACGGCCTTGATCACTCCCCCGGGGATGAAGGGGAGAAAGCCCTTCTGGAAGGCCGTGGACAGCTTGTCGCCTTTGCTCAGATACCTGGAGCGCGGGATGAGTCGCTCGCCTTCGAGCTTGTCATGAACCGAAGTGTCGTGCCCGGAAGGTTAGGACCGGGGGCCTCGGCTGCGCCCCGCGGCCATCGTTGGCGACAAGGGCTACAGCCACCGCCGAGTGCGCCGCAGGTGCCATGCGCACCATAATCACCCTGTCATCCTCACTGTCGTGACCAGCGGCGCTGGTCCACTTCAACTGTAAGGCCTACCGCCAGCGCAGCCTCGTCGGGCGGCTCATCAGCCAGTTCGAGTGCTACCGGCGGGTAACAACGCGCTACGACAGGCGTGCTGTTCACTTCCTCTCCTTCGGTTTGCTCGCTGTGATTGGCCTGAACATGATTCGCATACTCGATTGAGTTGCGCGCCGCATCGTTGGATAAATTAAAACGGAGGATCTTGGCTTGAGATAGCTGACTTCAACGTCACTGCTTCGGTCAGTCCCTGATGGGTGCGCGGCGGTATTCTAGAGTGGCAGAATCGTGGGGCGGAGCCCCCGCTCGTCGCGCACTCCGACGAGCCTGCAGGCTATCCAATGTATATTCTTTGAGGTGCCTAGCGCTTTGGCCGAGGATGTGATGGTTTTTTCTTGTCTGACATCCTGGCCTGATAGCACGCAGACGATAGCGATGACGCCGTTTTCATTGGCTGGCAAGGTCTTGAACTTCTTGTTCGATTTCAGCGTTGCCCGGTGTTCAAGTTCTGCGATGATTTCGGCTTCCGTCTTATTGGCAAGTTCGGCTTTGTGGTAAGTTTCAATTTCGACATGGAGTAGTCCGCCGGCAGTGCTGACGGCGATGTCTGCGTCTGTCTGCCCATTGCCGATTTTTGCCTCAAATGCCGCCACCTGCACGCTTTGGTTTGCATACGTCAATGCAATATGTGCGCAGGCGAAGATTGACCAGATTTCTGGCGCTACGGTCCACGGATTAGTCCAGAGTGGACGAAGAAGCCCCTCTGCGCCCGGCAAATGCGCGAATTTGTCGCAGAATGCGTCGAGCGTCGAAAGGACTCCTTTCATCAGTGTGTGCACGTCCTTGTTCGAGTTGGCGCAATAAGAATGTAGAGCTAAGGGCAAATTCAGTCGATGCCAATACCCGCGTGATGGATCTCCAGCATATTCGTGCATCGACTCCCTTGTAATTCCGAACTTAGTGCTCGGGTAGCCAGCTGGAAGGAGTTTCTGAAGGTGGGGGAAGTCAAGGAGAGCCTTCTTTTGAATCGCCAATACTTCTTCGTCGCTTGCGGTTTCGGTCATTTGTGTGTGGTCCTTGTGGTTTTGTTTGACTGGCTTTTTTTTGCTGCTGTTGTGTGATTTATGCTTCATCCAGGCATGGGAGGGGTAGGGCGTCATAAACCATGTGGCTGCTCTATTCTTGGAACCAGGCTATTTCAGCTCGCGCGAAGCCGCATGACCTTCCACGCAAGAGGCATGAGCAAGCCCGCGATGGCGGCCTTGAGTACTCCCCCGGGGATGAAGGGGAGGAAGCCCTTCTGGAAGGCCGTGGTGAAGTCGAGCCCGGCCTTCACGCGGAGCCACGACACGCCAATGGCCAGGACAAGCAACTGGCCCGCGAGGAACAGCGGACCCGCCGTCCACCATCGCCGGTCGTACCCGTGGCGCGCCGCGAGGCCCACGAGGAACGCGGCGGGGAGGAAGCCCACCAGGAAGCCGCCGGTGGGGCCGGTCAGCGCGCCCCAGCCGCTGGCGCCCTTCGCGAAGAAGGGCAGGCCCACCGCCCCCAGCAGGAGATAGGCAGCCTGCGCGGCCGTGCCACGCACGGGCCCGAGCGCGGCCGCCGTGAGGATGACCGCGAGCGTCTGGCCCGTGATGGGCACCGGCGAGCCCGGCACGGAGACGGCGACCTGGGCGAGCAACGCGGTGAAGAGCGCCGCGCCCAGGACGAGCAGGGCCTCCTGTGCGCGCGTGCGGACGAAGCGGTCAGCCAGGACGGGATGGGGTGAGTGAGACACGGGCCGATGCTCGGTGAGGCCGCACCCCCGTGCAAGGGCCGCCCACGGGCTTCATGAAACGGCTACCGTCCCGGCCTTCTCGTGGTTGGAGGCCTTCGCTTTGACGACCCCCCTGCTCGGCACGCTCTCCCTGGTTCCCGTGACGTCGCTCTACGCCGCGCTCAATGCCCTGCTCACGCTGGTGCTCTCCGCCAACGTCAGCCGGGTCCGCACGAAGCACAAGGTGTTCCGGGGGGACGGAGGACATGCCGGCCTGAGCGCCGCCATCCGCGCGCATGGCAACAACATCGAGCAGGTGCCTGTGACGCTCATCCTTCTGCTGCTGGCGGAGCTGAGTGGTGGGAACTCGACGGCGCTGCATGTCTTTGGCGGTGCGCTGCTCGTGGCGCGCCTGGCGCATGCCTTCGGAATGCTCCGCACCCATTCCATCCAGGCGGTCGGCGCGGTGCTGACGATGGTCGTGCAGCTGGGCCTGTCGGTCTGGGTGCTCTGGTTGAGGCCCTGGGGTTAACCCGCATCCTCCTTTGCCCGGGCCCGGACCTCCGCCGCGAACAGCTCCGCCGCGGGCGTGCGCGGCGCGCCCTTGCGCCAGAGGAGCGCGGCCAGCTCCGAGCGGGGCGCGGGGGACAGCCGCTTCACCACCAGCCGCTCCGCGTCCGTGAGCCGTGGCTCGGGAAGCACCGTGACGGCGAGGCCCGCGCGGACGATGGCCAGCACGGTGGCCACCGCGTTCGACTCCAGCGCCACCCGGGGCGCGAACCGCATCGCCGCGAAGTGCGCGTCCACCCGCGCGCGCACCCGCAGGCCGCGTGACAGCAGCGCGAACGGCTCCTCCGTGAGCTGCTTCATCCCCACGGACTCCGCGCCCGCCAGCGCATGTCCCCGCGCGACGACGAGCGCCAGCCGGCTGTCGAAGACGGCTTCCGCGTCCAGGTCCGACAGACGCGCGGGCGCATAGCCCAGCCCCACGTCCAGCTTGCCGGCCGCCAGCTGCCGCTCCAGCTTCCGGACCACGGCCTCCTGCGCGCTCAGCGCCAGCCCGGGATGTCTGCGCAGCACCGCCGCCAGGGCCGGCACCACGAGCCCGCGCATGCTCGGCGGATAGCCCACGCGCAGCGCACCCGTGGCGAGCCCCCGCAGCGCACCCACCGCGGACAGCCCCGCGTTCACGTCCTCCAGCGCGCGGGAGGCATAGGTGCGGAACAGCTCTCCGGCCTGGGTGAGCCGCACCCCGGTGCGCGCCCTCTCGAAGAGCGGCGTTCCGACCTCTTCCTCCAGCTGGTGGATCTGGTGCGACAGCGTGGGCTGGGAGACGTGCAGCCGCCGCGCGGCGCGCCCGAAGTGCAGCGCGTCGGCGACGGCGGAGAAGTAGCGCAGGTGCCGGAGCTCCATGGGGGCATCATAGACAGCATCTATCGATTCGATGAAAACAGACGAATGTACGAATCGGTGCCCCTGGGTACATCTTCCGCGTCACCTGAGGAGAGGGACCCATGAAGGCATCGGATCTGTTCGTGAAGGCGCTCGAAGCCGAGGGCGTGCGCTGTGTCTACGGCCTGCCCGGCGAGGAGAACCTGGACCTGCTGGAGTCCATGCGCACCGCGGGCATGCGCCTCATCGTCACGCGCCATGAGCAGGCGGCGGGGTTCATGGCCGCCACGCAGGGGCGGCTCACCGGACGCGCGGGCGTGTGCCTGGCGACGCTGGGGCCGGGGGCCACCAACCTGGTCACCGCGGCGGCGTACGCGCAGCTGGGCGCCATGCCCATGGTGATGCTCACCGGCCAGAAGCCCATCAAGGTCAGCAAGCAGGGCCACTTCCAGATCGTCGACGTCGTCGGAATGATGCGGCCGCTCACCAAGTCCACCCGCACGCTCGTGTCGGCGGAGCATGTCCCCTCGGCGGTGCGTGAGGCCTTCCGCCGCGCGGAGGAGGAGCGCCCCGGCGCCACCCACCTGGAGCTGCCCGAGGACGTGGCGCGCGAGTCCACCGAGGCCCAGCCCCTGTCGCCGGGCGTCGCGCGGCGGCCCGTGGCGGACGAGGCGTCCATCGCGCAGGCGGTGGAGACGCTCGCTTCGGCCCGCCGCCCGCTGTTGATGATTGGCGCGGGGGCCAACCGCAAGCTCACGTCGGAGATGCTCCGCGCCTTCGTGGACCGCGTGGGCCTGCCCTTCTTCAGCACGCAGATGGGCAAGGGCGTGGTGGATGAAACCCACCCGCTGTGGATGGGCACGGCGGCGCTGTCCGACGGCGACTTCGTCCACCGCGCCATCGAGGCCTCGGACTGCATCCTCAACGTGGGCCACGACGTCATCGAGAAGCCCCCGTTCGTCATGCGCGACGGCCGCCGCACGGTCATCCACCTGAACTTCTCCTCGGCGGAGGTCGACCCCGTGTACTTCCCGCAGGTGCAGGTGACGGGAGACCTGGCCAACGCCGTCTGGCGCATCGCGGAGGGCGTGGGCCCGCGCTCGCACTGGGACTTCACGCCCTTCGAGCGCTCCAGGGCGGGGCTCGACGCGCAGTTCGTGAGCGGCGCCGCGGACGACCGCTTCCCCATCTACCCCGCGCGGCTCGTGGCGGAGGTGCGCCGCGCCATGCCGGATGACGGCGTCGTGTGCCTGGACAACGGCATGTACAAGCTGTGGTTCGCCCGCTACTACCGGTGCCGCCGGCCCAACACGCTGCTGCTCGACAACGCGCTCGCGACGATGGGGGCGGGGCTGCCGTCCGCCATCGCGGCGAAGCTCGTGCACCCGCGCCGCAAGGTGGTGGCGGTCTGCGGTGACGGCGGGTTCATGATGAACTCGCAGGAGCTGGAGACGGCGGTGCGCCTGAAGCTGGACCTGACGGTCATCGTCGTGCGCGACGACGGCTACGGGATGATCCGCTGGAAGCAGGAGGAGATGGGCCTGCCCGACTTCGGCATGACCCTGGGCAACCCGGACTTCGTCCGCTACGCGGAGGCCTACGGCGCACGCGGCCACCGCCCCACGAGCGCCACCGAGTTCGGCGCCACGCTCACGCGCTGCCTGGAGTCGGGCGGCGTGCACGTCATCGACCTGCCCATTGATTACACGGACACCGCGCGGGCGCTCGGTGCCGGTCCCCTGGAGGAACGCCATGCTGGCTGAACGCTATCCGTACTACCTGGCCAACCGGCCCCGGCAGCCCAACGCGGAGCTGCCCGTCACCGACAAGTATTCAGGGGAGGTCGTCACGCGAGTGGCCGTGGCGGACGCGGCCGCCGTGGAGGAGGCCATCGCCGCGGCGGTGCGCGCGGCGGGGCCCATGCGCAAGCTGGCGCCGTATGCCCGCCAGCAGGTGCTGGAGCACTGCGTGCGCCGCTTCCAGGAGCGGGCGGAGGAGTTCGCGATCGCCCTCTGCATCGAAGCAGGCAAGCCGCTGCGCGACGCGCGGGCGGAGGTCACCCGCCTCATCGAGACCTTCAAGGCGGCGGCGGAGGAGGCGGTGCGCGGAGGCGGCGAGGTCCTGAGTCTGGAGGTGTCGCAGCGCACGGCGGGCTACCGGGGCTTCACCCAGCGCGTGCCGGTGGGGCCGTGCTCGTTCATCACGCCGTTCAACTTCCCGCTCAACCTGGTGGCGCACAAGGTGGCGCCCGCCATCGCCGCGGGCTGTCCCTTCGTCCTCAAGCCGTCGGACCGCACGCCGGTGAGCGCGCTGCTCATGGCGGAGGTGCTCGCGGAGACAGCGCTGCCAGAAGGCGCCTTCTCCGTCCTGCCCACGCGCCTGGAGGACGTGGGGCCGTTCATCGAGGACGACCGGCTGAAGCTGTTGTCGTTCACCGGCTCGGAGAAGGTGGGCTGGGATTTGAAGGCCCGCGCCGGCCGCAAGAAGGTGGTGCTGGAGCTGGGCGGCAACGCGGCCTGCGTGGTGGACGCGGACCAGGCCGGGCGCCTGGACTTCGTGGCGGACCGCATCGCGCAGGGGGCGTTCTTCCAGGCGGGGCAGAGCTGCATCTCGGTGCAGCGCGTGCTCGCGCACGAGTCGCTGTACGACGCCCTGCGGGAACGGCTCGTCGCGCGGGCGAAGGCCCTGCGCGCGGGCAATCCCCGGGATGAGGCCACCACGCTCGGGCCGCTGATTGACGAGCCCGCGGCGCGCCGGCTGGAGGGCTGGATCCAGCAGGCGGTGGAGCGGGGTGCCCGGGTGCTGACGGGAGGAGGGCGGCGCGGCGCGCTGCTGGAGGCCACGGTGGTGGAGGGCGTCCCGGAGGACGCGGCGCTGTGCGCGGAGGAGGCCTTCGGTCCCGTGGTGCTGCTCCAGCCGTTCCACGACTTCGACGAAGCCCTGCGCCGGGTCAATGACAGCCGTTACGGCCTCCAGGCGGGCCTCTTCACCCAGGACCTGTCACGCGCGATGCGGGCCTGGGACGAGCTGGAGGTGGGCGGAGTCGTCGTCGGCGACGTGCCCAGCTTCCGGGTGGACACCATGCCCTACGGCGGAGTGAAGGGCTCCGGGCTGGGCCGTGAGGGGGTGAAGTACGCCATCGAGGACATGACGGAGGTGCGGCTGCTCGTGCTCCGCCACTTTCTGGCAGAGTAAAGGCTTTCGCTGGGGGCCCGCCATGCAGAGCAGTGCCATCACCGAGGTGTTCCTGCCGATTGCCCTGGGGGTGATCATGCTCGGCCTCGGGCTGAGCCTCACCCTCGCGGACTTCCGCCGCGTGGCGTTGTATCCGCGCGCGGCGCTGGTGGGCCTGGGCTGTCAGACGCTGCTCATGCCCTTGGTCTGTTACGGCATCGCGACAGGCTTCGGGCTGCCTTCCCAGCTGGCCGTGGGCTTGATGCTGCTCTCCGCCACTCCGGGCGGTGCGACGGCGAACCTCTTCAGCCACCTGGCCAAGGGCGATGTCGCGCTGAACGTCAGCCTGACGGCGGTCAACAGCGTGCTGTCGCTGCTCACGCTGCCGCTCATCGTGAACTTCTCCCTGGCGCACTTCATGGGAGAGGAGCGCGCCATTCCGTTGCAGTTCGCCAAGATCGTCCAGGTGTTCGGCATCGTCCTGGTGCCCATCTCGCTGGGAATGTGGGTGCGCGCGAAGCGGCCCGCGCTCGCGGATGGCCTGGACCGGCCCGTGCGCATCGTCTCGGCGCTGTTCCTGGTGCTCGTGGTGCTGGCGGCGACGCTCAAGGAGCGCGACCAGCTGGTCACCTACTTCCAGAGCGTGGGGCTCGCGGCGCTGGCCTTCAACCTGGCCAGCATGGCCGTGGGCTTCGTGGTGCCCGTCCTGCTGCGTGTCGAGCGCAAGCAGGCGGTGGCGATCGCGATGGAGGTGGGCATCCACAACGGCACCCTGGCCATCGCCATCGCCTCCAGCCCCCGGTTGCTCAATGACGGCGTGATGGCCATTCCCGCGGCCATCTACAGCGTCATCATGTTCTTCACCGCCGGAGTCTTCGGCGCCCTGGTCGCCCGCAGGCAGGCCGCGACCGTGCCCGCCCCGTCAAACGCCCAGGGCTGAGGGCACCTACCGTGGCGACGGGCTGGTGAAGCGCTCCAGCAGCCCGTCCACCCCGCCCGCCAGGCGGAAGACATCCATCCATTCATCGACCCCGGAGAAGCCCAGGTTGGTGGCCCGGCGCAGCAGGTCCGCCGCCGCCTGGGCGGACCGGAAGCCCAGCAGCTCGAAGAGGTGCGGACGGCCCCGCCGGTACAGCTCCGCGTCCAGGCGCTTCCAGGGCTCCAGGGACGCAGGCTCCTCCAGGGCCCAGATTTCGGCGCGCGGGGCCCGGGAGCCCGTCCGCTCCAGGATGGCATTGGCGGCGCGGCGGCCTGCCTCGCACGCGCCCTCCATCGTGGCCAGGTTGGTGTTCGTGCGGACGTAGTCCGACGCGAGGCAGAGGTTGGGAATCCTGCTCGCGGCTTCGGGCCGTATCTCCCAGGAGCCCGGTGGATGCACCAGCAGCCGTGAGGAATTGATTGGCGGGAGGCCGGCTCCGTAGTCCAGGTCCGAGTCCAGGTGCCACGAATGCAGGAGGCTGTCGGTCAGCACCTGCTCATCCGCGTCCCGGCCATTCAGGGCGGCCTTGAGCTGGGCCCAGACCTCCGTCTTGATCTCCTCCGGCGTGCAGTCCTTCGCGCGCTTGCGCACCAGCGTGCCGGGCGTGTCCCAATCCGAGATGTCGATGGACAGCAAGCCTCCCACCTGGCCATCCCCGTAGCGCTGCCGGAACAGCCCCAGCTCGCGCCAGAACTGGGGCTGGGAGATGGACGTCAGCGCCCACGGGGAGTCCGCGTAGAAGGTGTGGCCCCGGACCAGCGGCACGTCCTCGTAGAGGAAGAACTGGATGCCGACCATCCACTCCACCAGCCGGTCCACGTCCGCCAGCCGCAGCCGCGCCAGCGCCGGGTCCAGCGCGGCGAGCTCCGGCGTGATGAGGCCCTGCGCCGCGTCGATGGGGACCGCGAGCACGTAGTGGCCGGCGGTGCGCGCCTGGCCATCGTCGAAGTGGACCTGGGAGATGCGCCCGTTGGCCACGTCGAGCCCTGTGCAGCGGACGCCCTCGTGGAACTGGACGCCCAGCCCACGCAGGTGCGCGACCCAGGGCTCCAGCCACATCTGGCTGGTGGGCCCGCCCATGGTCCGGTCGTTGTTCACCTCGCTGGTGGCGAAGTCGAGCAGCAGCTGGATGAAGATGGTGCCCAGCGTCCGCGTGGAGCCGCGCCGGGGATCCATGGCCACCATCGTGCGCGGCAGCGCGCGCATCTGGCGCTGGAAGCGGGGCGCATAGCGGTCCCCTTCGATGAAGTCCCACCACGCCAGGTTCTCGTAGGCCCCCTGCCGGCGCTCGTCGCTCGATGAGAGGAATTGCAGGATCTTGAGGCCGAAGAAGCCGCCGTCCACCGCGCTCAGGTTCAGCTTCTGGAAGTACAGCTGCAACGCCTCCCAGACGTCATGGGGCCGCTCCAGCCGCCTGCGGGCGAAGCGATACCAGGTGTCCTCGTCCACCATCGCCACGGCGCTCTCGGTGGTGGCCTGGAGGTGCTGCGCCACGTTCCGGCCCGGGGCTCCGGCGGCCGGAGTCCGCTGCATCTGGTCCACCACGTGCCGGTAGAAGCGCGGGTAGAAGCGGAAGCCATGCTCCCCGGGCAGGTCGCTCCTTCCCCCGGTACCGGTGCCAGGCACCGGTTGGGAGCGGGCCTTGCCGCCCCACGTCGTTCGCGAATCGAAGACGTGGACCTCGTGGCCGCGCTCCGCCAACTCGTGCGCGACCGTCAGCCCCGCGACGCCTCCTCCCACCACGATGACCTCAGGCATGGCGTTCCTCCCGGATGAAGGAGGAACGCTAGCGGGTGCCTTTCGGATGGCGGATGACCCCGGAAGGCGAGCGGACGTCCAGGGCCCGACACCGTTCCAGTCTTCCCTGGCGTGGGGGCTACAGCCCCGTGCTCTTGAGCAGCACGCGTGGGTTCTCGTCTGGGAAGAACCCGGAGGAGTAGACGTTCGCGTCCGTGACGAAGGCCTTGTCACCCAGGACGGTCAGCTTGGGGCCGGTGGTGGCGCGGACGAACAGCGGCACCGCCAGCTGCGTCTCCGGCCAGCGCACCATGCCGTCCGTGCCGAAGGACGTGTCCAGGTCGCCGTTGGCCTGGAGGCGGAAGAGCACGGGCTTCGCGTACACGTCCGCGAAGACGAGCACCTTCCCATCCGCCTGGATGCGCACGCCGCTGACGTCCACCACGTCGAGGACTCCCGCCGGCGCGGTGAGCTGCCGCACGCCCGCGGGGCCGAAGGTGACGTCCGGCTTGCCGTCCGCCGTGTACGCCACGAGCTTGAGCACGCCGTGCGGTTCGCCACCGACCTTCACGTCCTGATCGGAGCCCGCCAGCAGGAAGCCGCCGTTCGGACGCGCGACCAATGCATGGGCCTGGCCGCCCTCGCTCTTCGCGAGGCCGTTGGTGCCGAACGTCAGGTCCTGGCTGCCGCTGGCGGTGATGCGCACGGCCTTGAAGTGATCTCCTCCGCCCAGGACGACGCTGGAGCCCTGGAGCGCCATGCCCTGCACGGCCTCCGCGTCCGTGTACGCGCCGCCAATCCAGCTGCCGGACGGACTGCCCGCGGACTTGAACGTCGTGTCGAGCGAGCCGTCCGCGTTGTAGCGGATCACCGCGAAGTCCTCATCGAGCCCGTCGGACTTGGTCAGGAAGCCGCCGGCGTAGAAGCGGCCGTCCTCCAGGGGCAGGATGCCGCGGAGGGTGCCCACGAAGTTGACGGCGTTGTCCTCGCCGAAGTGCAGGCGCGAGCGGCCCGTCTTGTTGAAGCTCGTGTCCAGCTGGCCGTCGGGCTTGAGCTTCACCACCGCGAAGTCGCGCGAATTCGTGGCGTTGCCGCCCCGCGCGAAGCCCGCGACCAGGATGCTGCCATCCGTCAGCACCGCCACCGTGTCCGCGCGGTCGTCCTGCTCGCGCTGGCCGGAGATGGGGCCCTTGGCGGGCCCTTCGAAATCCAGCACCACGGAGCCCTGCGTGCCGAACGCCGTGTCCACCTCACCGGAGGCCGTGTAGCGCCGCACGAGCAGGTCCACGCCCGTGGTGGCCAGGTTCACCTTCGTGGAGCCCACCACGACGAGCCCGCCATTGGACACCGCGAGCGCCCGGCCCTCCTCGGCGGGGAGCTTCGTCCCGGCGTCGGCCTGCGTCCCTCCGTCCGGGGAGGGGTTTTCGTCCGGGGGCCCGTCATCGCCGCCGCAAGCCCCTCCGCCCACCAGCAGGGCACCCGCCAGCAGTGCCACCCATCC
The DNA here is from genome assembly GCF_003668885.1 of Corallococcus sp. AB049A. Taxonomy (NCBI): domain Bacteria; kingdom Pseudomonadati; phylum Myxococcota; class Myxococcia; order Myxococcales; family Myxococcaceae; genus Corallococcus; species Corallococcus sp. AB049A. Next base: position 12,359 of record NZ_RAWL01000222.1, read on the forward strand.
AGCCTTCCGCGCGCTGTGATTCATTCGAGATGTCCCTTCCGAGCCGTCCGGTGCTGCCGCCGCACCAGGGTTACGCCGTCAGGGACATTTATTTCCGGGGGCTCCACCCCGGACGTGCTTCACGCGTAGTCCGACCTCAGCTCCTGTTTCAGCGTGTCGTCCAGGTTGAGCTGCGCGGACAGGAGCTCCCAGTAGTCCGCCCCGCCCACGATGGGGGCGTCGAGCTTGATCCGCCCGGCCACCTGTCCGACGTCGGTGACGGTGGCGAGGACGTCCTGCGGCTCATTGTCGAGCACGAGCTCGAAGGGCTCCGGGCCCGGCCGGTCGCGCGTCGCGAGCTCCATCCGCCGCCGGAAGTCCGGCAGGTCCGCCATGGCTTCATCAAGGACCGAGCGCGCCGCGTCGAAGCCCAGGTCGTTGAGCGGGGAATCGTCGGCCCACAGGTAGAACGACTTCTCGACGCCGTCGAGGGTCCAGGGCTCGGAGGGATGGATCGGGTCGAAGGCGAGCGGTTCCATCAGCGCGCGGTCTCCGTAGCGGGCCACACCATCCACGATGACCAGGCGCACCTGCTTCTCCGTGGCGGAGATCAACGTGTCATAGGGGTCGCCGCCCGTGCCCTCGATGACCAGGATGTCCGCGAGTGCGTTGGCGCGCAGCGTGCCCAATTGCGTCTCCCAGCCAGCGACCCGGGCGGCGTCACACGTCACCGAGCGCACCAGCGTCCGCGAGGGCAGGGAGACGCCCTGCCGCGCCGCTTCATGCCGGGCGACCTTCAGCTCCTGGAGGAGGTTCTTGCTGCCGGTGGGTGACCAATCACAGCCCAGCGAGAACGTCACGCCCGCGCCGAGCAGATCCGACACCGCCAGGGTCTGCCCATACAGCAGCAGGTTGCTGAACGGAGACCACACGACCTTGGCGTCCTTCGCGGCCATCGTGTCCAGGTCCGGGCGCTGCAATCCCAGACTGTGGATGCCCACCAGTGAGGGCTGGATGAGGTCATGGCCGGCCAGGTCGGCGTAGCGGCGGTGGGCGTAGTCATCGACGCCTTCGCCCAGGTGATAGAAATACGCCGCGTGGGTCTTCAGGGCGTCGCGGAAGGATTCAATGTCCTGGGCGTCGTCATGCAGGTCCATCACGCGGGTGCTGCCCGCGGGCAGGCGGTCGTCGTCGGGCTCCTCGACGTTGCGCATGGCGCCCCGGAAGAGCGCTTCGCCTCCAGACACACGCGTCCGGATTCCCTGGCCGGTGGTGGTGCCGGCCAGCAGCGCCTTGGCTTCGATGTAGCGGACGACGGCGCGGGCGGAGGGCGCATGCCCGCCGAGCACGCGGATGGGCAGGGAGATGAGCGGGGCGTAGTCCGCGTGACGCGGCCACTGGGTGCGATTGAGGTATCGCTTGGGCACCCGCCACAGCGTCAGCACGTCGTAGACGAAGTGGTTGTGCAGGTCGATGAGCCCTGGATACAGCGTCCCCCCGGTGTCGATTCGGGGGGCGTCCCGGAAGGATTCAGGGAGCGGTCCGCCCGCTGGCTCGACCGCGACGATGCGGGAGCCCCGGACGAGGACGCGCCCCCGTTCCAATACTTCGTCCCGGGAGTTGAGCGTCACCACCCGGCCTTCCAGCACGTAGCGGGGGATTGCGGCGGTGGGCTCGGATGCTCCGGTGTTCATGGCGCGCCTCCCGTGGCGACAGGCCCCTGTGGCCCCAATGCCTTGAAGGTAGGGACGGGGCTGGGGGCGCGT
>NZ_RAWL01000223.1:0-14067 GCF_003668885.1 Corallococcus sp. AB049A
CCCCCAGCCCCACCCAACGCCGCCCGTATGACATGCCCCACCCTCCACGGTGTTCAGGGGCGGAGGGTAGGCATCGACTGCGTGGAAGGAAGCGCCGTGCCTGTCGTGGGAACGAAAGTTCGACGAAGGATGTCGGCTTGTCCCCAGGGAGGGTCCGCAAGTCCTCGGATCAACGGAGCCCGCGGGCCGTTGCGCGTGTCAGCTACCGAGCAGTTCCCGGTGCAGCCGGGCCGTGAGTGTCTTCAGGTGCGCCTTGTCCACCAGGAGGGTCACCTGGAGGGGCGAGGTGCTCACGGCATGGACGCGGGCGGACAAATCCTCGGCGGCGGACAGCGCCTTGCGCAGCGGCACCCAGTCCGCGTTGAGCCCCACACCCACACAGGTGACGGTGCCCCACCCGTCCCGCCATTCCACGCCCGCGCCGAAGCGCGTGGCCAGCTCGCGCTGGAGCGCCTCCGGCCCGTGGATGTCCGCGAGCGGCACCGCGAGGAACGTGCGTCCCGGCGCGCCCGGCAGCCCGTCATGGGCGAGCGTGCGGCCCCGGACGGCCCTGGCGTCCAGGAACTCCAGCAGTTCCTGCAGGGGCACGCTGGCGTGGGAGACGAGCACGGCCATCTCCGCGTCAGCCGTCACGCCCTTGACGCGGCTGTCGGTGGGGACGGCGAGCTCCTGCACGCTGGTGCCGGTGCCCTGCCCGTGCGCGGTGCGCGCGAGGATGGTGATGCCGCGCGCCTTGGCCCACTCCACCGCCTGGGCGTTGAGCACCTTGGCGCCGGCGCTCGCCAGCTCCTGCATCTCGTCGTAGCTCAGGGACTCCAGCTTGCGCGCGTCCGGCACCACGCGCGGATCCGCGCTGAAGACACCGTCCACGTCCGAGTAGATTTCGCACGCTTCCGCGTCCAGCGCCGCGGCCAGCGCGACGGCGGTGGTGTCCGAGCCGCCGCGTCCCAGCGTCGTCACCTCCTTCTTGTAGGAGACGCCCTGGTAGCCCGCGACGATGACGACCTTGCCGTGCGCCAGCTCGTCCTGGATGCGGTAGGGCCGCACCTCCACGATGCGCGCCTGGGCGTGCGCGTCGTTGGTGATGATGCCGCTCTGGCTGCCGGTGAAGCTGATGGCCGGCACGCCCTGCTCCTGGAGCGCCATGGACAACAGCGCCATGGAGATGCGCTCGCCGCAGGTGAGGAGCATGTCCAGCTCACGCCGGGGCGGGTCCTGGGACACGCTCTTGGCCAGGGACAAGAGGTCATCCGTGGTGTCGCCCATGGCGCTCACGACGACGACGACCTGATAACCCGCGTCCCGCTTCTCTTTCACGCGGCGCGCGACCTTGCCGAGCTTCTCCGCGTCAGCGACCGATGAGCCGCCGTACTTCTGCACCACGATTGGCATCCACGCCTCGCTTCCGGGGCAGTGTAGAGTTCGACCCCGCGCATGCCAATCACCGAGAAGCCCATCATCGAGGTGCGCAACCTCACCCGGCGCTATCGCGATCGCGTGGCCATCGAGGACCTGTCCTTCACGGTCGGTGAGGGCGAGCTGCTCGGCTTCCTGGGACCCAACGGTGCCGGCAAGTCCACCACGATGAAGATCCTCACCGGCTTCCTGCCCCCGTCCGAGGGCAGCGCGAAGGTGGCGGGCTTCGACGTGTCCACGCACCCCATGGAGGTCAAACGGCGCATCGGCTATCTGCCGGAGACGCCGCCGCTGTACCCGGAGCTGACGGTGCACGGCTACCTGGCGTTCGTCGCGGCGCTCAAGCAGGTGCCTGGCCGCGCGGTGAAGGCGGAGGTGGCGCGGGTGGCGGGGCTCACGGGCGTCGACGACGTGATGGGCCGCGTGCTCCAGAACCTGTCCAAGGGCTATCAACAGCGCGTGGGCATCGCGCAGGCGCTCATCGGTTCACCGCCGGTGCTCATCCTGGATGAACCCACGGAAGGCCTGGACCCCGCGCAGCGCGCGGACCTGCGGGCGTTGATCCGGAGCCTCGCGGGCAAGCACACGGTGCTGCTGTCCACGCACATCCTCCCGGAGGTGACGGTGACGTGCGAGAAGGTCCTCATCCTCCATCAGGGCCGCGTGGTGGCCCATGACGCCATCGACCAGCTGGCGAAGTCCCATGGACAGGCCGAGCATGCGTCGTTGGAAGAAGTCTTCATCAAGCTGACCGCCGCCTGAACTGAGAGCCCCAAGCGCATGCGCACCGCCCTGGCCATTGCCCGCAAGGAGCTGGCCGTCGCCTTCACCACCCCGTGGGCCTACGCCGTCTTCACCGCGATGGCGGCGCTCTCGTCGTTCTTCTTCGTCAGCCTGCTGGAGCAGTTCCAGCAGGTGCAGTCCCTGGCGCGCGAGCACGGCTGGAGCAAGCTGCCCCCGGACTCCATCGTCTACCGCAACCTCACCGACGGCGTGGTGGTGCAGCTGTGGGGCGTGGTGATGATCCTCACGCTCTTCGTCGCGCCCTTCCTGTCCATGCGGCTGTTCGCGGAGGAGAAGCGCCAGAAGACGTTCGCGCTGCTGCTCACGACGCCGGTGCGGCCGGTGGACATCGTGCTGGGCAAGTACCTGGGCGGCCTGGGCCTCATCTTCATCACGCTGGGGCTGACGCTGGTCTTCCCGGTGCTGTTGTCGCTCGTGGGCTCGGGCCCTTCTGGATCCGCGCTGGAGTGGCCCACGGTGCTCCTGGGCTACAGCGGGGTGCTCCTGTGGGGCGCGACCTGCATGGCCGTGGGGCTGTTCATCTCCGCGCTGACGGAGAGCCAGATGCTGGCGGCGTTCCTCACCTTCGCCGTGCTGTTGCCGTGGATGCTCCTGCGCGGCGTGGCCCAGTCCACCGCGGAGCCGCTGCGCTCGTTCCTGTCCTACCTGGCCTTCGACGCGCAGTTGCAGGGGATGCTCCAGGGCGTCCTGGAGGTGCAGGCGCTGGTGTTCTTCGCGTCCGTCATCCTGTTCTCGCTGCTGCTCACCCACCGCGCGGTGGAAGCGCAGCGCTACGCGTGACCATGAGAGCGACCCACGTCACCCGGGTGCTGGGGCCCTTCGGCCTGCTGCTCCTGTTGTCCAGTCCCCTCACGCTGCTCCTCACCTCCGGCAGCGTGGCGCTCGCCGCGGGCAAGGCCGTGCTGGGCGCCGCGATGCTCGCGGTCTATCTCGCCGCGCACCGCAAGGAACTGGGACGCGCGGGCACCCGGCGCACGGGGCGGTTCCTGGCGTCGTCGGTGCTCACCACGCTGGCCGTGCTGGGCGTGCTGGTGGCGCTCAACGTGCTGGCGTTCCGCAAGAACCAGCGGTGGGACTTGACGCGGGAGCGCATCTTCTCGCTCGCGCCGCAGACGGTGCAGATGCTGGCGGGGCTGAAGGAGAAGGCCCATGCGCTGGCGCTCGTCCCGCCCACGCATCCGTCCTATGGCGAGCTGGAGGAGCTGTTCCGGCGCTACCACGAGGCGGCGCCGGAGCGCTTCGACTACGCCTTCGTGGATCCGCGCCGCGAGCCGACCCTGGCCGCGAAGTACCAGCTCAAGGACGGACAGACGCTGGTCGTCATCTCGCGCGGCGAGGGCGACTCCGCGCCCCACACCACCCTGCCCGTCCCCGCCGAACAGGAGCTGACCAACGCCCTGCTCCAGCTGGGCGCGACCGGTGCCCAGAAGGTCTACTTCCTCGAAGGCCATGGCGAGTGGTCCCTGGAGAAGGCGGGAGACGGGCTGACGGAGCTGCGGCGCCAGCTGCTGCGCGAGGGCTACCGCCCCGAACCGCTCAACCTGCTGGGCCGCAAGGAGGTGCCTCGCGACGCGGGGCTGGTGGTCATCGCTGGCGCGAAGCAGGACTACACCGCGCCGGAAGTGGCGGCCCTGCGCGGCTACCTGGGTGAAGGTGGCCGGCTGCTGTACTTCACCGACGCGAACACGGAGGACGGGCTGGGGCTGTTCCTCGCGGACTACGGCGTGCAGGTGGATGAAGGCGTGGCGGCGGATCCGCAGTTCAACTCGGGCAACCCGTTCGTCCTGGTGTCGAACTTCTATGGCAAGCACGCCATCACGCGCCCGCTGCAGGATCGTGGGCTCAACGTGCAGCTGCCCACGCCGCGCAGCTTCACCCTCATCCGCGAGGGCTTCCTGCTGCCCGGCGTGACGGTGGAGCCCGTGCTGCTGAGCTCCCCGTATGCCTGGGTGGAGTCGCGGCCCCTGGAGGACACCACGCCGTCCAGCGGCGAGAAGATGGGACAGCTCACGCTGGTGGCCGCCGCGTCCCGCGACACGCGCGCTGCGGAGCACAAGCGCTTCGACGAGGCCCGGCTGGTGGTGGTGGGCGACTCGGAGCTGATTCTGGATCCGAACTGGGGCTACGAGGCCAACCGCAACCTGGTGATGAACGCCCTGGGCTGGGCGTCCCACCAGGTGGAGAAGATCACCCTGCGTCCCCCCGACCGTGAGACGTCCACCCTGGAGCTGAGCGAGGACCAGATGCGGACCCTGCGCTTCGTGTCCACCGACCTGCTGCCCCTGTCGCTGCTGGGCGTGGGGCTCGCCGTCTGGTTGTCGAGGAGGAACCGGTGAGAGCCACCACCGTCGTGTTGCTGGGGCTGCTGGCTGCGGGATGTTCGCGCGACGCGGAGAAGCCCCCCGCGCCGCCGAAGATCTTCGCGACGGAGCCCGCAGGGCCACAACGGAGTGCGGATCCGGCGCCCGTCTTCACGCACCTGACGGTGAAGGCTCGCGGCGCCACCACGCAGCTGGAGCGGACGCCGGAGGGCTGGCGGCTCGTGTCCCCCGTGGAGGCGAAGGCGGATCCATACGCGGTGGAGGCCCTGGTGCAGCAGCTCACCTCGGCGAAGTTCAAGGCCACCGTGAACGCGTCACCGACGGATGCGGACCTGAAGAAGTACGGGCTCACGTCCCCGGCGTTCACCGTGACGGCGCGGGCCTTCCTCCCGGATGCCAACGGCGAAGGCGCGGAGGATCCGTCCCGGCAGCGCACCCTGACGCTGGCCGGTGGGGATGAGAACCCGTTCGACGGCTCCGTCTACGTGCGCCGCGAAGGCGACGCGACCGTGTACGCGGCCGACGGCGCCGTGCGGTACTCGCTGGACAAGGGCCCCTTCGAGCTGCGCGCCAAGGAGTTCCTGGGGCCGCTGGAGCTCACCGCGCTCCAGTCCATCGAAGTCACCGCGAAGGACCACGCCTGGTCGCTGACGCGCGAGGCGGACGGCAAGTCGTGGCGGATGGAGAAGCCGGAGCCCACGCGCGCGAACACCGGCCGGCTGACGGACCTGCTCAAGGCGTTCGCGGCCCATCAAGCCCTGTCGTTCCCGCAGGACACCGCCGCCACGCGCAAGGCCCTGGGCCTGGACACGCCAGTCGTGGACGCGCGCTTCGTCCCTGTCTCCGGTGAGCCCATCCGCGTGCGCCTGGCGCAGGTGACTCGCGAGGGTGCGCCCGTGGTCCATGCGCTGCGGGAACAGGGCGCTCAGTCCACGCTGGCGGAGGTGGAGCCCCGGGCGCTGACGACGCTGGACGTGGGCGTGCAGGAATTGAAGGACCGGCGCGTGCTGTCGTTCCCGCGCGACGACGTGCGGCGACTGGAGTTCCTCCCCGGAGGCAAGGGCGCTCCGGTGGTGGTGACGCGCGGCGCGGGCAACGGGGACGCGTGGCAGGTGGAGGGCCCCGGTGGCGGACGCGCCCTGCACTTCCGCGTGGTGAAGCTGCTGGGACGGCTGGAGTCGCTGAAGGCCGCGGCGTTCGGCGAGGCGAAGGTGAAGCGCTGGGAGCGCTACGGCATCAGCGACGCGTCCCGGGGCGTCGTGCTGCGCGACGGGGACGGGCGGGAGCTGGCGCGGCTGTGGCTGGGCGACGCCGTGCCGGACACGGAGGACCGGCTCTACGCGCGGGGCTCCGGGCCGGACCTGGTGGAGGTGTCCATGGGCGCGGTGGCGGACCTGCCCACGCGCGCCGCGGACCTGCAGGAGGCGCCGCCCGAAGCGTCGGACGGCGGGGCTCCCTAGACCTCCATCAGGGCGAAGCGCTGCTCGGGCGTGAACTTGGTGAGCAGCGGCATCGCGACGTTGAACACCGGGATGCCGCTCTTCGTCTTGCCCTCGAGCGCGCCGTGGTGCGCGTGGCCGTGGAAGACGTAGGCCGCGCCGTAGTGGTCAATGGGCATCGACAGGCGGCTCGTCCCCAGGAAGGGACGGATCTCGATGTTCTCCCCCTCCAGCGTCTCCGGGATGGGGGCGTAGTGCATGATCACGACCTTCTTGGGCGTGTCCAGGTGGCTGAGCGCGGCCTCCAGCTTGAGGGACTCCGTGACGGCCTCCTGCACGAAGGACTTCGTCTGCCCTTCGCCAAACGCCTGCAACGTCGCGTTGCCGAAGCCGCCTCCGAAGCCCTTCACCCCCGCGACGCCCAGCACCTTCTCGAAGATGTAGTGGTCCCCGTCGAGGATGTGCACGCCGACCTTGGAGAGCTCCGAGCAGATCTCCTTCACCTGCCCGTGCTCGTAGTCGTGGTTGCCCAGCACCGCGGCGCACGGGACGCGCAAGGCCGAGAGTTCCTCGGCCAGCACCTTGCCCTCTTCAATCATCCCGCGGTCCGTCAGGTCACCGCACAGCAGCAGCATGTCCGCCGAGGCGTTCACCTGCTTGATCAGCTGACGGAAGCGCCCGTGCTGGTCCTCGCGGCAGTGCAGGTCACCGACCGCTGCCAGCCGAATCTTCGAGCTCGGATCTCGCGCCACGGGTTCCCCCCTCGGGTCTGTCCTGTTCGTCCCACGCCCTGCCGTCCCCAAAGCCCCAGTGGTGGATGTCCACGTGATAGTTCACCTTGGACACCAGGTTGCCCCGGCACAGCTTCTCTTCCCAGCTGCCATCGCGCACCGTCTGGAGCGTGCGGCTCATCAGCTCCGTCATCACGTAGTTGGGCACGATGTCGCGCTCGCTGGGGTACGCGAAGCGGAACATCATCAGGTGGCTGAGCAGCACCTCCCAGTAGCGGTCGAAGCGCCGGAGGATGCGGTCCCAGTCCATCTCCCGCCCCGCCTTGAGGATGAGGTGGTTGATGTCCGCGCCGTCGTAGCGCTCGCGCTCGGTGACGAAGGCCTTGGACCAGATCATCTCCTCGGCCGGCGCGATGAGGCACTCGTAGCCGAAGATGGTGGCCTTCCTGGCGTTGGTGAACCACTCGTCGTCCACCGTCGCCACGCCGTTGCCGGAGGAGAAGATGAAGTCGACGAAGTAGTCGCCCTTGTAGGCCTTGTAGAGCCACACCTCGTCCGGACGCTCCGTGCGCCAGCCATCCTTCTCCAGCACGTCCAGGGCGCGGATGGCGTCCTGCTTGCGCGGGAAGAGGTCCAGGTCCTTGGTGTCACGGTAGATGCCGGTATAGGTGGCGTAGGCGTACGCCCCGCCCACTACGAACGGCACCCCGGCCTCATGGAGCAGACCGACGGCTCTGGCGCGGGCGTTGATCTCGTCCGGCTCACGCTCCCGCTCGGCCAGCGTGGCGTCCGTACCCATCTCCCCGGGATGGTTCGGGTGTCGTTTTTCCATGGGCGAAAGGTAGGGATGGCCCATTTCAACCGTCGGGCAGGCGGGCGCGGGCGGCCGGAGAGCAGGCGGCCAGACGCCAAGCGCGTGGTTTCACTGCCCTTTTCCACTTCAAGCGAGCGCTTTTTCTGTTTTTGGGCCGGCCTGTGTCCATAGGGGCGAATTCACTGCCGCACGGCCCGCGCGACACGGGCCCTGAAAGGACACCCGACCATGCTGCGCAAGAGCTTGCTGTGTGCCTCCCTGCTGCTGGCTGCTGGCTGCAACGACGCCGACTCCGGCGACGCGAAGTTCCGCGACGGCCTTCCCTCCAAGGAGCAGGTGCAGGTGAAGGCGCCCCAGGCGAAGGGGCAGGGTCTGACGGCCGCGGGGCCGTCCGCGATGTTCGGCCAGGGACAGAAGTCCGGCTATTACCAGGTGACGGTGGACGCCACGGTGTCGGTGAACACCGGCACGGCGTGGGTGCTCGGCCTCATCGAGCGGATTACGAAGTACCCGCCCACGACGCTGGAGGAGAACAAGGCGGTGTGGGGTCCGGCCACGGAGGCGCTGAGCCCCATCACGTGGCGGCTGACGGTGACGAAGTCCGGTGAGGCGTCGTTCTCCTGGGTGCTGGAGGGCAAGGGGAAGACGGAGGAGGACAGCGCGTTCCGGGCGGTGCTGTCCGGCACGCAGCAGGTCGCGGTGAACGCGGACGGCGAGCGGCAGCGCGGGTTCGGCTCGGGGGAACTCTTCATCGACTGGGACGCCGCCCACACGCTGCCGGACGCGGATGACCACGTGGGCACGGTGGAGATCCGCTACGCGCGGCCGAGCGCCACGGCGGACGCCACGGTGGACGCGGACTTCCACCAGGTGCGCGACGACAAGGACCCCACGAAGCGCGTGGACGGCAAGTACCACTACAAGACGACCCCGTCGGCGGGCGGCGAGTTCGAGTTCGCGACGCTCCAGGACATCAACGACAACGACCCGCAGGCCGCGAAGCTGGAGAACGTGAGCATCAAGAGCCGCTGGACGGCGACGGGCGCGGGGCGCGCGGACGTGAAGGCGACCGGGGGCGACCTGGCGGCCGAGCTGAAGGTGAACGAGTGCTGGGACACGAACTTCCTCAGCACCTACCTGGAGATCAACCTGTTCCCGGGCCAGGGCTACGGCGACGCGCAGACCGGCTGCGCCGGGTTCACGGCGGCGTCGTACTCGTCGCTGTGAGGCAGGTCGCGGTAGGCTTGCGCCGCGCGTGACCGGACCGACCCCACTGGCCCTGAAGGTGGTGCCCCCTCGACCCAACGAGGACCGGCGGGCCGTCCTGCGCGAGCTGTATGTGAAGTACGGCGGCAGCGTGCGTGAGCGCTGCCGCTATCTGCTGAAGGACGCGAGCCGGGCGGAGGACGCGATGCAGGACGTCTTCGCCCGGGCGCTCGTGCACGGGGACTCCTTCCGGGCGGAGGCGTCTCCGCTGACGTGGCTGATGAAGATCGCCACGCACCACTGCCTCAACCAGCTGCGCTCGGAAGGGGCGGCGTGGAGGAAGTGGTTCGCGCGGGACGAGGCGGCCCGTTCCGAGGGCCACGGTGGCGCGGAGGCGATGGAGACGCGAGACCTGGTGCGCAAGCTGCTGGCCCGGGTGGACGCGGAGACGCAGGCGGCGGCGATCCACTACCACGTGGACGGGATGACGCTGGAAGAGGTGGCCGCGGCGCTGGGGCGTTCGGTGCCCACGGTGAGAAAGCGGCTGGAGCATTTCGCGGAGCTGGGTGGAGAGGAGCTGAGCGTCCGATGAGCGCGCACGAGTCGAGCTGGACATTGCGCCGCCTGCACGCTGGCGAGCTTCCCGCCCCCGAGGCGAACCGCGTCCGCGGGCACGCGGAGGCTTGTGACGCGTGTGGCGCGACGCTGAGGTCCTTCGCGGACGCGCAGGCCGCCTTCGAGGCGGAGGTGCCCTTCGAGAAGTTCGAGGCCGGCGTGGAGCGGGCCCGCGCGAGGCAGGCGTCCACGGAGTCCAGGACGCAGGCGCGGTGGGTCCGGCCGCTGATGGCGGTGGCGGCGTCCGTGGTGGTGCTGGTGCTGGCGCGCCCGCTGCTGGAGACCGGTGGCAGGACGGATCCGCGCCAGCCGCCCGTCGCGGGCAATCGCCTCAAGGGCGGCGCGGGGGCGGAGCTGCGCATCGGTGGAGGCGTGGATCCGCAGCGCGTGGCGAGCACCGACGCGCCGGAGGCACTGCAACCCGGCGAGCGCGTGCGGCTGGGCTACACGGCGGACGCGTACCGTTACGTGGCGGCGCTGTCGGTGGATGCGCAGGGTGAGGTGACGCCGCTGTATCCGGAGTCCGGAGACAGCCTCGCGGTGGAGCCGGGCGTGGGGCAGCACTGGCTGCCGGAGAGCGTGGAGTTCACCGGCGCGGGCGCGGAGCGCGTGGTGCTGGTGCTCACGGACGCGCCCGTGTCCATGGATGCGCTGGGTGACGCGGCCCGGAAGGCCTTCACCGCGGCGGGCCGGGACGTCACGCGAATGGCCCCGCTGGACGTGCCGGGCGCGCAGACGCAGTGGGTGTTGCTGAAGCCATGAGCGACGGCCCCGTGAAACAGGGACTCGCCCCCGTGGCGGCCTGGGCACGGGCCCTGGCCACGGCGATGCGTGCGTCAATTCCCGCGCTCGTCCTGGCCTCCACCGCCGCGCACGCGGACACGCTGCACCGCTTCGCGCTCATCGCGGGCAACGACACGGGTGGCGCGGATACGCGGCCCTTGAGCTACGCGCGCGACGATGCGCGCAAGATGCACGACCTGCTCACGCGGCTGGGCGGTGTGTCCCCGGCGGACGCGAAGCTCCTGCTGGACGACGACGCGAAGGACTTCCTCCTCGCCCTGTCGGATCTGGAGCAGCGGGCCCGCGCGGCCCAGGCTCGCGGCGAGCGCACCGCGCTGTTCGTCTATTACTCCGGCCACGCGAAGGACGGCGCGCTGCGGCTGGGCGACTCGCGGCTCGCCTTCGACGCGCTCAAGCGCCGGCTGGCTGATGCGCCCGTGGACATCCGCATCGCCATCCTCGACTCGTGCCGCTCCGGCGCGCTCACCCGCACCAAGGGCGCCCGCAAGGCCCCCGCCTTCGACGTGGAGTCCGGCGCCGCCCGCGATGCCCGGGGCGTCGTCATCCTCACCTCCAGCGCCGCGGACGAGGACTCCCAGGAATCCGACGCGCTGGGCGGCAGCTACTTCTCCCATCACCTGGCCAGCGGCCTCCTGGGAGACGCGGACCGCAGCGGCGACGGGCGCGTGACGCTCTTCGAAGCGTATTCGCACGCCTATGCCCGCACCGTCGCGGACACCGCCGACAGCAGCGCCGGCCCCCAGCACCCGACGTTCAGCTACGACCTGGCCGGCAACGGCGACCTGGTCCTCACCGACCTGCGCGCCAGCGCCGAAGGCCTGGTCGTCCCCGGCAACGCGCCCGCGGGCTCGTACTACTTCGTGGATCCGGCAGGCCTCGTGGTCGCGGAGCTGGACAAGGCCGTGGACGCCGAGCGCCGCGTGGCGCTGGCCCCCGGCACCTACCGCGTGAAGCGCCGCCTCAGCGACCGGCTGCGCATCGGCGAGGTGGAGGTCGCGCGCGGACGGACCACCATCCTCCAGGAGCCGCGCTTCAAGGACGCGCCCTTCTCCGACGACCCGGTGAAGGGCGCCATGAGGGACCGGGGCGCCTGGTGGGCGTTCGGCCTCACCGGCGGCTTCCAGTCCTTCTTCGACCCCCAGACGCGCCAGTCCCTGTTCCTCTCCGTCCCGCTCTTCGGCGCGGAGGCCGAGCTGCACGACTACTTCCGCCGCGACTGGGTCTGGGGCTTCGACGCGGCGGTGGGCGGCACGAACAGCGTGCTCACGCTGTCCACGCTGGAGGGCCCGGCGTACCGCTACTCCGTGGTGAACGTGGGCACCAGCCTCACCGCCGAGTGGCCCGTGGGCCGCGTCGCTCCGTTCGTGGGCGTGCGCGTCGCGTACCTCATCATGGGCCGCAAGTTCGATGACGGAGCGTTCCCGGATCAGCGCTTCGCCATGGTGTCCCCGGGCCTCGCGACGGGCGCGCGCTTCCAGCTCACGCGCCACCTGAACCTCACCGCGCGCACCCGCCTGCAGTACCTCCAATACACCGTCGACGCGCAGCGCTCCCTGGGGTTCTGGGAGCTGGCCGCGCTCCTCACGTACCAGCCATGAGGGAGCCCGTGATGCGAAACCTGGCCCTGGCCCTCCCCTGCCTCCTCGCGGTCGCGTGCGGCGGAGACTTCTCCAACGACGACCTGGAGTTCCAGAACGCCCTGCCCCAGCGCGAGGACCTGGCCGCGAAGCTGCCGGACAGCGCCCGCGCCGGACAGGGCCTGGGCACGAACGTCCAGCGGCTGAGCGCGTCGCAGGTGCTGGGCGGCACGTCGGAGCTCGCGCTCCAGGCCTATCAAGCAGGCACGCGGTTCAACACCAGCGTGGACCGCCTGCTCTCCCTGTTGGAGCTGGTCCGCGACGCGCGGCCCTCCACGCGCGAAACGGACCGGCGCATCTGGGGCCCCTTCCCCGCGAAGGACCACCCGGGCCAGGAGCTGCGCTTCGTGATGGAGCGCCAGGACGCGGACTTCGCCTACCTCCTCCAGTTCCGGCCCAAGGGCAGCGGCGAGGACGCGTGGTGGACCTACCTGCCCGGCACCTTCAAGGCGGACGGCGGCATCCGCAAGGGCACGGGCACGCTCGCGCTGGACCTCAAGGAGGCCCGCGCGCACGGCCTGAAAACGGGCGACGCGATGGCCCTGGACCGGCTGGACATCGACTACCAGACGAAGGCGCTGCCCACGAGCGTGGAGCTGCTCTTCACCGCCGCGGGCGCCGCCACCCCGGACACGCGCTATGCGTCGCGTCAGACGCCAGAGGGGCTGGGGGAGATGGCGTTCCGGCTGCCGGGGGTGGACTTCGTGCCCGGCAACCTCACGGAGACGCTGGACATCGTGGCGCGCTGGACGCCGGATGGCCGGGGCGTGCTGGTGCTCAACATCCTGGCCGGGGACGCGAAGGGCGCGCAGTACACGGAGTGCTGGGACGCCGGGACGCGCATCACCTTCATGCAGCGCAACTGGGACTTCCTCAACCCCACCGAGGGCAACCGCAGCACCTGCCCGGACGTGTCCGCGCTGGACCTGGTGCCCTGAAGAAGCCGCCAGAACTCAGGGCCGGACAGCAGCCGGGCGGACAGTCCCTGCCCCGAGGAAGGTGACGCGCGGGGTGGATTCTCTATGCTGGCGGCTGTTTCCCGCGCCCCCATGCCCAACTCCTCGCTTCTCACCGTCTTGAAGAGCCGTCGTATCTGGCTCCTGATGGCCGTCGGCTTCGCGTCCGGCCTCCCCCTGTGGCTGACCGGCGTCACGCTGTCCGCGTGGATGAAGAACGAGGGGGTCAACCTCAAGACGATTGGCATCTTCAGCCTGGTGGCGCTGCCCTACACCTTCAAGGTGCTGTGGGCGCCGCTGATGGACCGCTACACCCTGCCCTTCCTGGGCCGGCGGCGCGGCTGGATGTTGCTCACGCAGGTGCTGCTCATGGGCGCCATCTCCGCCATGGGACTGGTGAACCCGAAGGACACGCCCCTGGCCATGGCCTGCATGGCGGTGGTGGTGACGTTCCTGTCGGCCAGCCAGGACATCGTCGCGGACGCGTGGCGCACGGACATCCTCCCCATGGAGGAGCGCGGTCTGGGCAATTCGATGTACGTCACCGGCTACCGGATGGGCATGCTGGTGGCGGGCGGGCTCGCGTTCGTCCTGTCGGACCACCTGGGCTGGTCCCACACGTACTACGTGATGGGCCTGCTCATGGGCGTGGGCGTGGTGGCCACGCTGCTGGCGCCGGAGCCCGAGAGCGTGCGGCCTCCGCGCAACCTGGTGGATGCCGTGGTGCGGCCCTTCGTGGACTACTTCCGCCGCAAGTACGCCCTTGGCGTGCTGGCGTTCCTGGTGCTCTACAAGCTGGGGGATGGCATCGCCGCCAGCATGGTGACGCCCTTCTACATCGAGCTGGGTTTCTCCAACACGGAGATTGGCGCGCTCAGCAAGACGCTGGGCATGGTGGCCACCATCTGCGGAGGCCTGCTGGGCGGCGTGATGATGGTGAAGCTCAGCATGCGCCGCGCGCTGTTCATCTTCGGCGCCGCGCAGGGCATCACCAACCTGGCCTTCATGGCCCTGGCGATGGTGGGCAAGAACGACCTGATGCTCGCGGGCACCATCGCCGTGGACAACGTGTGCACGGGCCTGGGCGTCACCGCGTTCGCGGCCTTCGTGATGTCGCTGTGCCACAAGAGCTTCAGCGCCACGCAGTACGCGCTCCTGTCCGCGCTGGGCACCATCGCCAACCGGCTCATCGGCTCCGTGTCCGGCTACCTGGCCGAGTGGATGGGCTGGCCTGGCTTCTTCGCCTTCACCGCCGCGGCGGCCATCCCCGCGCTGGTGCTGCTGGTGTTCCTGCCGGAGCACGCCGCCCAGCCCCAGGAAGACG
>NZ_RAWL01000224.1:0-13946 GCF_003668885.1 Corallococcus sp. AB049A
GGGCCGGGGCGTGGAGGTACAGGCCACGAGGCCCGCGACGAACAGGGCGGGGATCAGGCGGCGGGCTTGCACAGTCCCTCGAGGACGGTCAGGCGCCGCTTGCTGTCCGAGACGTAGGGGTTGTTCTTGTCCCACGCGTAGCCCGCGAGGATGGCGGAGATCATCCGGCGCACGTCTTCCGACGGGTTCGGGTGGAAGATGATGTCCTGGAAGCCGCCCTCGTACCAGGACTCCACGAAGGTGCGGAACGTGTCCACGCCCGCCTTGAGCGGCTTCGCGTACTCGTTCTCCCAGTCCACCTTCTCCCCCGCGAACGCGCGGGCGATACAGGCCGAGGCGAGGCTCGCGGACTTGAAGGCGATGGTGACGCCCGAGGAGAACACCGGGTCCAGGAACTCACCCGCGTTGCCCAGCAGCGCGAAGCCCGGCCCCCACAGCGACTTCACGTTGGCCGCGTAGCCGGTGAGCTTGCGCGCGGGCATGCTCCAGACGGCGTCCTTCAGCAGGTTCCGCAGCGACGGGGCCTCCTTCACGATGGCCTGCAGCCGCTCCGTGTCCGTGCCGGTGTACTGGTCCAGGAATTCCTTCTTCGCGACCACGCCCAGCGAGCAGCGGCCGTTGGAGAAGGGGATGGTCCAGTACCAGACGTCCACGTGCTCCGGGTGCGTCGTCACGCGGATCTTGTTCCGGTCGAAGGTGCCCACCGGAATGTTGTCCTGCACGTGCGTGAAGATGGCGCCGCGCACGGGGAAGTTGGACGGGGTCTCCAGGTTGAGCATGCGGGGCAGCACGCGGCCAAAGCCGCTCGCGTCCAGGACGAAGCGCGCCTTCACGAGGTACGTCTCGCCTTCGGGGGAGCGGACCGTCACCTCCGGCTGCTCGCCGGAGAAGTCCACGGACAGCACCTCGTGGCGGAAGCGGACGGTGGCGCCCTTCTTCTCCGCGGCCTTGGCCAGCACGTGGTCGAAGGTGCCGCGCTCCACCTGGTAGGTGGTGCCCCAGCCGGGGCTGAACTTGTCGCGGAAGTCGAAGTCCGTGTACCTGCCGGCGCGCTCGAAGGCCGCGCCGTTCTTGAACTGGAAGCCCGCCTCCACCACGTCCTGGAGGAAGCCCGCTTCCTGGATGTACTCCATGCTCTGCGGCAGCAGGCTCTCGCCAATGGAGAAGCGCGGGAACTGCTCGCGCTCCAGCACGAGGACGTCACGCCCCTGCTTGCGAAGGAGACCGGCCGCGACGGAGCCCGCGGGGCCCGCGCCAATGATGAGGATGTCCGCAGTTTCAGTTTTCAATGTGTGGCTTTCCCGGGTGGTAGACGGAAACAAGGGGTGAGGATCCAGATGGTGACCTCGCCCAGCAGCATGGCGAGGCCGAACGACCGCAGCGCGGGCGTGGCGGAAAGGCCCAGCAGCCCGAAGGACAGGAGCGTGCTCACACCGGCCAGCGCCACCGCGAGCCACGCGGAGCCGTCACCGGGGTGCTCCAGGAGGAAGATGCCGTAGTCCACGCCCATGCCCAGCAGCAGCACCAGCCCGAGCACGGTGAACAGCTGCAGCGGCGCGCCCGCCCATCCGAAGATGGCGAGCGTCAGGAGCGTGCCCAGCACGGACGGCACCCACGCGCGCCACGCCTGGCGCCCGAAGCGGGCCACCAGCGTGAGCAGCACCGCGAGGTAGCCCGCGACGATGAGGCCGCCCATGATGCGGCGGTAGCGGCTGAGCAGGCCTGAAATCTCGGCCGTCTTGTCCACCCAGCGGACGCCCTCCAGGCCCTGCGCCACCTCTTCCAGGCGCGGCAGCACCTTGGGGTCGTTGAGGCCGCGCAGCATGAGGACGCTGTACTGCGCCTTGCCCAGCGTCCCCAGCCACTGCTGCCGGATGGCCGCCGCGGCGGGACCGGAGAGGAAGTGCTGGAGCGTGAGCGGCTCCTGGGAGAAGGCGGCGCGCGTGGGGGCCTCACCCGTGGACTCGCTGACGGCGGCGACGGCCAGGCCTTCCGCGCGGGCGCTCAGGGCCGCGTCCTCGCGCTGCTGCGCTTCGGACGGGAGCCAGTCGGACACGGCGCGGTAGCCCGCGAAGACCTTCTGGGCCACCAGCGCGTCCAGCTTCGTCTTCAGCACGGCCTCGCGCGCGAGCACCTGTTCGTCGCTGTCCCCCTGCACCAGGAAGAACTGCGCGGGGCTGGGCAGGCCCAGCAGGCGCCCCAGTTCGCGTTGATCCGCGATGAGGTTCGGGGGCGCGCCCTGCAATTGGCGCAGGTCGTCCCGGGGCTCCAGCTTCCAGAGGCCCACGGCCACGAGCACCGCGAGGACCGCGCCCGTCCCCCACCAGAGCGGCGTGGACGTGATGCGCGGCCAGCGCGTGATGGACGCGGAGAAGCGCTCGGAGAAGGACGTGATGGGCAGGGCGCCCGTGTCCAGCGACGGGAACCAGCACACGACGGTGAGGAACGCGGCGGTGAGGCCGGCGGCGGAGAAGACGGCCATCTGCCGCAGGCCCGGGAAGGGGGCGACACCCAGCGCCAGGTACGCCACCACGCTGGTGACGAGCGCCAGCACCATGCCGGGCAAGAGCGCGCGCATCACCGGGCCGCGCTCCGACGGGGCCTTGCCCTGGCGCGCGGCGAAGTAGTGGAAGCCGTAGTCCTCCGCCACGCCCACCAGGCTGGAGCCGAAGACGAGCGTGAGCAGGTGCACCCGGTCGAACACGAGCGCGGTGACCGTCAGCGCCACCGCGCAGCCCAGCGTGAGCGACACGCCCACGAGGAGGATGGGCCGCAGCGACCGGAAGGTGAGCCATACCAAGACGAGCACCGCCGCCAGCGACCCGAAGCCGATGGTGGACATCTCCCAGCTGGCCTGAGCGGCGGCGGCCTCCGCGTACAGCGGCACGCCCGCGGCGACGAGCCGGCCTCCGGGCACCGCTGCCTCCACCGTCGAGCGCGCCCGCTCCACCGCGGCGGTGACGCGCGAGCCGTCCCCCAGCGCGAAGGCGGACACCTTGCTCTTCCACATCAGGAGCACCCACTCGCGCCCCTCGCCGGACAGCCACATGCGTCCGTCGCGGGGGCGGGCGGACGTCTCCGCCGCGCGGGCCTGCCACCAGTCCTGCCACAGGCCCAGCGGATCCGCGTTCCAGTCCGTCAGCTGCGCGCCCGCGGGCTGGTACAGCTTCATCAGCGCCGTGCCGCCCAGCTCGTCCGGCGTCGCCTTCGCCAGCCACTGGCGCTGCGCGGGCGTGAGCAGCCGGTCTCTGTAGGGACGGTAGAACTCCACCGCCTGGTCCAGCGTGGAGGTGTCCACCACCGCCGGCTCCAGCAGGCCGGAGGCCTCCGACAGCACGCGCGTGGCCTCGTCCGCGGCCTTCTGCGCGGACGGCCAGTCGTTGGCGCCCACCAGCAGCACCAGCTGCCGGCCCGCGTCGTCCGCGAGCTTGCGCGTGGCGGCGTCCACCTCGGGCGCCTGCTCGTCCTCCGGCAGGAGCGCGAGCACGTCCGTGTCCAGGCTCGCCGAACGCCAGAATCGCACCTGGTGCACGCCCACCGCGAGCACCACCAGGGCCCAGAGGATGGCCAGCTTATTTGCCAAGGCGCTCTGCTTCCGTCGCGTCGGGGGGAGGCGTCTGGGCCAGCTGCTCGAAGGTGATGACGCTGCTGTCGCCGCGCGACTCGTCCAGCTGCACCTGGCGCACGTAGCCGTCGCCCTCCAGGTGGATGTGCTTGAAGACGCGCGCGAGCCCCGCGTCCGTGGGCGTCAGCTCCAGCTTCCAGCCCTTGTCGCCGACGAGCTCACCCTCCACCTTGAAGCGCTTCTGGAGCGCCGCGACGTCGCCGGACAGGAGCGCGAAGAGCAGCTCGTTCACCGCCGCCAGCGCGGGCTCCTTGGTGGAGTCCAGGTGGTAGGCCGCGCCGCCGGTGGCCTGCTGCGCGCTCAGCGACTTGCGCGTGAGTGTCAGCGTGGACGCGAACGGCGTGCGCGTGTTCCACAGCACGCCCTGGTCGCGGGCGAGGAGGAAGTCCCCCTTGGACACGAGCGGCTTCTTGAAGCCCGCCACGGACTTCTTCTGTTCGAACCGGCCGCGCACCAGCGGCGCGTCCACCAGCCGTGCGCGCACGTCCTTCACCAGGTCCGCGGCGTGGGCGCTCAGGGACACGAGCGCGAAGGTCAACACGAGGAAGGGCTTCATTCCGGCCTCACTCCCAGCTTCTGCCAGAGGACTTCCGGGCAGACGTATTCCATCTCACCCGTCTTCAACGACACGGCGACCTGGATGGTGTGGGCCTGGTTCACCTTGCGGCCGGTGTCCGCGTCGCGCAGCAGGTAGTCGAAGCGCAGCCGGTTCTCCCACTCGGTGATTTCGGCGCGCACGATGATGCGCTGCTTGTACCGGATGGGGGAGACGTACTTGAGCTTCATCTCCACCACGGGCCAGCCGTAGCCGGACTCGCGCATCTGCGGCCAGTCGTAGTCGTGCTTGCGCAGGATGACGGCGCGCGCCAGCTCCAGGTACTTCACGTAGTGGCCGTGCCAGACGATCTCCATCATGTCGAGATCGTGGAACGCCGGGTCAATCAGCAGCTCGCAGCTCAGGTCAGGCTTCATGAAGCCTCCACTCCTGGCGGCGGATGGCGGTGAGCAGGCCCTGCAGCTCGACGTCCAGCGCCCGGTCCTCCACCAGCAAGGGGATGCGCGCTTCCAGATCCGCCTGCATCGCGGCCAGCGCGGGCCCCGGCTTCGCGTCCGCGTCCAGCCGCTGGCGCAGGGTGACGCCCTGGCGCGCGGCGATGAGCATGGCCGCCGCCACCTGCTCCGTCAGCTCCAGCACGCGCAGGCAGTCGCGCGCGGCGATGGTGCCCATGCTCACCTTGTCCTGGTTGTGGCACTCGGTGGAGCGGGAGAAGACGGACGCGGGCATGGTCTGCTTCAGCGCCTCCGCGGTCCACGCGGAGACGCTGATCTGCGCCGCCTTGAGGCCGTGGTTGATGGCCGCGCGGGCGCCGGTGGACGCGGACAGGTTCGCGGGCAGCCCGTGGTTGAAGCGCGGGTCCACCAGCAGCGCCAGCTGCCGGTCCAGCAGGTCCGCCACGTTGGCCACCGCGGTCTTCAGCCCGTCCATGGCGAAGGCGATGTGGCCGCCGTAGAAGTGGCCGCCGTGCAGCACCCGCTCGCCATCCGGGTCGATGAGCGGGTTGTCGTTGGCGCTGTTCAGCTCGTTCTCGATGAGCGTGCGGAAGTACGGCAGCGCGTCCTCCAGCACGCCGATGACGTGCGGCGCGCAGCGCAGCGAGTACCGGTCCTGGAGCCGCTGCTCGTTGCGCGGAGGCCGGTCCGTGACCAGGTCCGCGCGCAGCCGGGCCGCCACGCGCTGCTGGCCCGCGTGAGGCTTCGCCGCGAAGAGCGTCTCGTCGAAGTGGTGCGCGTTGCCGGCGCTCGCCAGCACGTTGAAGGCGGTCAGCCGCGTGGCGAGCCGCGACAGGTACTCCGCGCGCTCCCACGCCAGGCACGCCAGGGCCGTCATCACGGCGGTGCCGTTCATGATGGCCAGGCCCTCCTTCGGGCGCAGCTTGAGCGGCGCGATGCCCAGCGACTGGAGCACCTGCGCCGCGGGCCTGCGCTCGCCCCGGTACCAGACGTCGCGCTCGCCGCAGAGCACCGCCGCCACGTAGGAGAGCGGCGTCAGGTCTCCGGACGCGCCCACGGACCCTTCCGCGGGAATCAGGGGCAGCACGTCGTGCTTGAGCAGCAGCTCCAGCTGGGTGAGCAGCGGAATGCCCACGCCGGAGAAGCCCTGCGACAGGGACGCCAGCCGCGTGGCCAGCACCGCGCGCGTCTCCTCGGGCGTGAGGAACCGGCCCGCGCCGATGCCGTGGTACGTGTAGAGGTGGTGCGGCAGCTCCGCCACGAGCGCGGGCGGGATGGACACCGTCACGGAGTCACCGTAGCCGGTG
Organism: Corallococcus sp. AB049A; assembly: GCF_003668885.1. Classification (NCBI taxonomy): domain Bacteria; kingdom Pseudomonadati; phylum Myxococcota; class Myxococcia; order Myxococcales; family Myxococcaceae; genus Corallococcus; species Corallococcus sp. AB049A. The sequence continues at coordinate 5,944 of NZ_RAWL01000224.1, forward strand.
GTGACGCCGTAGATGACGCCGTCCTCCGCCAAAAGGCGGTCCAGGAACGCGGCGCCCTTGGCGATGCGCTGGCGGAAGGCCGGGGCCGTGCCCAGCTCCGCGGGGCGCTCGCGCCGCGACAGGGCGGCCACGTCCTCGAGCGTCAGCCGGGTGCCGTCGAAGCGGACCGGAGTGTCAGAGAGTTGGGGGCTTCGCGGAGACATGCACCTGATCCCAGAAGGGAAAGAAGTTGAACCAGTCGTAGGGGGCGCGCTGCAGGAGCGCCGTCACCCGGCCCGCGTAGTGCCGGGCACAGTCGGTGAGCGCCTGCTCGCGCTTGCCCCGGGGCAGCACGACGCGCTCGAAGAGGCGCTCGAAGTGGATGGTGTAGCCGTCGCCTTCATGGATGCAGCCCAGCAGGTAGAGCGGACACTTGAGCAGCGCCGCCAGCACGTAGGGGCCCACCGGAAATGGCGCCGGGTGCCCGAGGAAGTCGACGCGCACGGTCTGCGCGGAATTCACCGGGATGCGGTCGCCCGCGATGACCACGAACTCGCCGGCCTCCACGCGCTCGTTCAGCGCGACGGCGGTGGCCGGGCCCATGTCGGTGACTTCCATCAGCCGGAAGTCGTTCTCCGGGTTGAGCCGCTTGAGCAGGCGGTTGAACTGCTCCGCGTGCAGCGTGTGCACCAGGATGTTGAGCTTCACCTCGCCCCGGCGCTCCGCCATGGTGCGGCACAGCTCCAGGCAGCCCATGTGCGCGGTGACGATGACGCCGCCCCGGCCGGACGTGGCCACCTGGTAGAACTCCTCGCGGCCTTCTGTGCGGACGCGCTCGAAGCGGTAGCGCCCGCTCACCGCGAGCAGCTTGTCCAGCATGGTCTCCGCGAACATCAGCACGTGCCGCACGCTGTCGCGCCAGCGGGGCGCATGTCCCAGGGCCCCGGTGGCGGCCTGCACCCGCTCCAGGTACTGGCCGGACGCCTGACGCAGCGCGGGCCGCCTCAGCCAGTTCACCAGCACCACCGGGTAGAGGCAGAGGCGGAAGGGCCAGCGGCCCAGCAGACGGTGGATCCAGTAGAGGATCCAGATGCCCGCGACGAAGGTGGTCTCCCCCATCTCCGCCCAATGGCGGGACTTCATCTGGCCACCTTCCGCCAGAGGAGCACGGGCAGCCGGCCCAGCATCCCGAAGAAGAGCCGGGCGTGCATGCCGGAGATGCGCACGTTGTCCCAGAGCACGTCGAAGTGGGAGATGCCGTCGGTGGGGTAGCGCACCTGGGTGGGCTGGTTGAGGATGCGCATGCCGCGCCAGAACAGGCGCACCAGCACCTCCACGTCGAAGTCCATCCGCTTGCCAATCCTCACGGAGTCGATGAGCGCCACGGTGGGCTGCAGCGGATACACGCGGAAGCCGCACATGGAATCGCGGATGGCGAACGACAGCGTGTTGATCCACACCCAGATGTGCGTGGCATAGCGGCCGTACAGCCGGCCCTTGGGCACGGACTCGTCGTAGACGGGCGTGCCGCACACCAGCATGTCCGGCTGCGCCTTCGCCAGGGCGAGGAAGCGGGGGATGTCGCCCGCGTTGTGCTGGCCATCCGCGTCGATCTGCAGCGCGTGGCTGTAGCCCCGGGAGAGGGCCGCGCGCAGGCCCGCCATCATCGCGCCGCCCTTGCCCTCGTTCTGGGGCAGGCGGACCACCTCCACGTGCTCGCTGTCCTCGCGCGCCAGGCCGTCCAGCACCGCCGCGCAGCCGGGCTCGCTGCCGTCATCCACCAGCACGCAGGGCAGCCCGTGGCCCCGGACGGCCTTCACCACCGCGCCCACGGCCTCGCCGTGGTTGTAGACCGGAATCACCGCGCAGACCTTCATCCTGCCCCTCCGCCCAACACGATGCGGCCGCTGGCGTGCGAGCCCGCGGCCGACGTCAACTTGAACCCCAGCCGCCCGGACTCCTTCGCCCAGGTGAGCTCCAGCGTCAGCTGCGCGCCGGGCGGGATGACCTGCTGGAACTTCAGCGTCTCGATGCGCTGGAAGTCTGGCGGCAGCGCGAAGTGCTCGCGGCCCAGCATCAGCGCCCAGTCCAGCTGCACCACGCCGGGCAGGATGGGCGAGCCCGGGAAGTGCCCGTCGAAGTACGGCGAGTTGGCGGGGACGTCCACCGCCAGGAGCGCGCGTTCGCCGGAGCGCTCCAGCACGCGGAACGGGGGACGCTTCGGGTCGAAGAGCGCGGCGAGCGCCGCCTCGGTGGATTTGCCCTGCGAGTTCACCGGCATGACCTCCAGATACCGGAACCGGCGCGGCAAGGCACTGGACTCGAAATGCGGGGCCAGCTTCTCGCGCAGCGCCTGACTCAAGGAGCGCCTGCCCCCCGACTCCTGGAGCTGCCAGCCGTCCGCGGAGGGCACCCCCACCACCGCCAGGATCACCCGGTGCCCTTCGGTGAGGGGAATCACCCGGGCTTCACGCAGCAGGCCGCTGGCCACGAGCGCGCGCTCCATGGCGGAGAGCGACACGCGCTTCTCCTCCAGCTTGAGCAGCCGGTCGCGGCGCCCCAGCAACTCGAAGCCGCCGGGCACGGGCCGCGCGCGGTCCTCCGTGGTGAACCACTCGCCCGGGGGCAGCGCCAGGTGGGGCGAGCGGACCCAGAGCGCGTCCTCCTCCGCGCGCACCTCCACGCCCGGCATCGTGCGCCAGGAGGCGCCGTCGTCCGTGTCGCGCCAGCGCCACGCGACGCCGCCCGTCTCCGAGCTGCCGTACACCTCCACCGGCGCCCGGCCCAGCAGGTCCCGGCAGGCCTGGAGCGCTTCGGGGGTGAGCGGCCCGCCGGAGGAGAACAGCCCGCGCAGGTTCCCGCGCGCGGCCGCCCAGTCCAGCGTCGAGGGCAGGCGCTTCAGGTGCGCGGGGCTCGCCACCAGCAGGCCGGGGCCCGCCTGGAGCGCGGACAGGATGTCCTCGGGGTAGGGCAGGACGTGCGTGTCGAAGGGGCGGCCCGACGTCAGCGGCCAGAGCACCCGGAACAGCAGGCCGTAGATGTGCTGGTGCGACACGGTGGCCAGCACCGGCACGTCGCCCACGTCCGCGTCGAACAGGCGGCCCAGCGTGGCCACCTCGCTGGACAGCTGCGACAGGCGCTTGGGGATGGCGGTGGGTTCGCCGCTGGAGCCCGACGTGTAGACGACCAGCGCGGCGAGGTCCGGTGAGAGCGCCTGGAGCGCGGCGGGGGCGACGTCCTCGTTCCCCGCGGGCGCGAGCGGCGTCTGGCCTTGCGGGGCCCGGCCCGCGAAGCCGTCGACATGGGCCTTCAGCGCGTCCAGCGTGGCGGGGCGCGCGTCCGCGGGCAGGTAGACGCACGCGCCCGCGTGCCAGGCGCCGAAGAGCGCGGTGGCGAAGTCGAAGGTGTCCTCGGTGAAGAGGGCGAAGCGCTGGCCTCCGTGCGCGGTGAAGGCCGCGCGCCAGCGGGCGACCCGGGCGCGGAACGCACCGGCGTCCCGCACGCCGTCCTCGCCTCGGGCCACGGGGTGCCCGGCGGGACGGCCGTGGACGAGGAGGGTTTCGAGCGCGAGCGGCTCAGCCATGGGCGTGCCGTGCGCGCACCCGCTGCCGCACCACCCATTCGCCGGCGAAGAGCAGGCCCATGAGGCCGTAGGCAATGAGGCCATTGTAGAGCGCCCAGGCCGCGTCGCTCGCGAAGAGCGCCGTGGTGAGCGCGAGCGCGCCGTTGAGGACGAAGAAACCGCACCACACCTGCGTCACCTTGCGCGTGTAGGCCACGCCCGACGGCGGCAGGTCCTTCTCCCGAAGCCGCGCCAGCCGCTCAATCACGCTGGGCGGATAGGCCAGGCTGGTGGCGAAGACAGCGAGGAGCACTCCGTTCACCAGCACCGGATAGAGCTTCAGGGGCAGGGCGTTGTTGCCCAGCATGCTGGAGCCCGCGAGCACCAGCGCGCCAACCGCGGCCGCGAGCCACATCTTCTCCCGCGTGGCCACCGCGCGCACCACCGCCATGGCCGCCAGGGGCAACGCCATCCAGCGGGGCTCGAAGTGGCCCAGCCCCAGATAGACGAGCGGCGGGTAGGCGAGGCTCAAGAGCCCCAACAGCACCGGACGCAGACGCTTCACGCCGCGGCGGAGTCGCTGCCGAGCAGGCCGTACAGCGCGTCCACCACGTCCTGCAGCGTGCGCACGGAGCGGAAGACCTCCGGCGGAACGCGCTGGCCGGCGATGGGCTTCAAGCGCACCAGCAGGTCGATGGCGTCAATGCTGTCGATGTCGAGGTCGTCGTGCAGCCGCGCCTCCGGGATGATGCGGGAGGGCTCGATGTCGAAGGTTTCCTGGAGGATGGCGCTCAGGCGCTCGAACAGCTCGTGCTTGGTCATGGGGTTTCCTCGCTTTGTTTTTTGGACGGCGCTGTCAGGACTTGGTGCGGTGGTTGCTGACGAAATCCGCGAGCGCCCGAACGCTGGCGAAGTGGCGGCGGTTCTCCTTGGAGTCGCTCGCCAGCACGACGCCATAGGACTTCTGCAGCGCGAGGCCGAGTTCCAGGGCGTCGATGGAGTCCAGCCCCAACCCCTCGACGAACAGCGGCGCGGCCGGATCAATGTCGTCCGGCTTCACGTCCTCGAGGTTCAGCGTCTCGATGACCAGACGCTTTATCTCCTGCTCAAGCTCCAACATGTTCCTGGCTCCCCCTTAGAAAATGGTCGTGCAAACGGGTGGTGAGCTGGCGCGCGGCCTTCGCGGCCTCGCCGGCTTCCGCGTCCTGGGCCGACACGTGGATGTCGTCCTCCACGCGAATGACGTAGTGCATGGGCCGCTCCGGCACCTTCCACCAGGGCATGCCCTTGGTGAGGCCTCGCGGCTCGCAGCGGATGATGACGGGCGTGATGTCACACGGCCCGCGCACCGCGATGTTGGCGGCGCCGCGCTGCAGCTGCATGTTCCCGTCCAGCGGCGTGCGCGAGCCCTCCGGGAAGATGATGAGGTTGTTGCCGGCCTTCACGGACGCGATGCAGTCCTGGATGAGGCCCGGACCGGAGTCGTTGCACAGGTAGCGCGTCGCCCGGATGGGGCCGCGCGTGAAGGGGTTGTTCGCCAGGCTCGCCTTGACGACGCAGTCCGCGTTGGGCACCAGCGAGATGAGGAACACGACGTCGATGAGCGACGGGTGGTTGGCCAGGATGAGCAGCCCGGAGCGCGCCAGCTTCTCCACGCCCTGCAATTCGTAGCGGAGCACGCCCAGCGCGCGCATGTAGCCGATGAAGAAGCGGAACGTGTGGTGCACCGCCAGGCGCGCCAGCCGCTGCTGCCGCTTCGGATCGCGCACGAAGAGCGTGAGCAGCGGGAAGAAGAGGAGGCGCAGCGCCAGGCCCCCCAGCCCGAAGGTGGCGAAGGACAACCCGGTGGCGAAGATGCGCCACGGCCGGTCGAGCTTCTCAAGCATTGCGTGCCCACCGCCAGCGCCGGCCGCCCGTCGCGTGCTCCCACCGCGAGGCACCGGAGACGAGGAAGCGCAGGGCGCGCAGGTCCGCCGGGAGGTCCGCTGCTTCCGGCGATGTGGCAGGCGCATCCGCGCAGTCCAGGTGGATGGCATCCGCGCCCGTGCTGGCTGAAAGGAGGCAAGCCCATGCATGAGGAAACGCCACATCCCGGGAGAAGTGTTCCCACGGCGCGGGCACGGGCTCGTCGTAGACGACGACCATCACCCGGGGGACACCGTCCGACAGCAGGCCACACGCCTCCGTGAAGGCGGCCTCCACCGTCTCTTCCCCCGCGGCGATGGCGCCGTACGCGGACGTGTCTCCGCGCGCGATGGAGTAGAGCGCGCCAATGGCGTTGTGCACCGACAGGCTGAACGACGTGGGCGACAGCGGCTCCGGGCGCGCCAGCTGCGTGAGCAGCTCCACCGAACGGCCCAGGTCGCCGTAACGCGACGCGAAGATGACGGGCGCGTCCGGCGCGTCCACGTGCGCGTCGTACGCCGCCTGCAGCGCGATGCGGCCCAGCCGGTCCACGCGGCGGCGCATCATCGCGGGCATCGCCGCGAGCGCGGGCGTACCTTCGGCGGGGAGCGGATGCGGTGTCGCGAGCCACGTTTCCCAGGAGGCAGGATTGACGAGCCCGGGGGCCCAGGCGGCCCAACGCTGTACGGAGAATCCCATCATCGTGACGGAGAGGCCCCAATCGCCCCCAAAGACAACCTTTACCAAACCATTCACAGGGTGACAATTGGACGCCCCGGCCAAGCGGGCCGGGTGCCGGAAGCCTGCTCCTCCGCCTGCCCGGTGTCGCTTGCAACCCTCTGTTGTTGCTGAGGGAAGACGCACGGGGGGCTCGGCCTTCATGTTCTTCCGGGTTTGTCCAGGGAGATGACGCGCGCGGGCGTCACGCGGAGCGTGAAAAGCCTCGTGAGTCATTCGAAGCGGGCAGTGGAAACGGGTTGTGAGCGCGGCCTGCGTGACGTGTCGGCGGACACACGTATTCACGTGGAGCGCGAACTTCCTTGGGTGTTTCAGGGTTCGGCGGGGAAGAGCGCGCGCAGCTCCCGCAGCGTGCGGGGGCTGGCGCCGCGCGGGCCGGTGACCCAGATGCGCTCGGGCTCCAGCGCGAGCTCGCGCCAGGACACGGCGCCGCCGTCCGGCAGCAGCACCTCGCCGTCCAGGCGCACCACCGAGTGGCGCCGGGACACCGCCTCCAGGCCGAAGAGCAGCCGCTCCACGTCCGACCAGCGCGCCGGGGCGAACAGCAGGTCCACGTCCGACAGCGGCCGCACGTAGGGCACGCCCGAGCGGTGCTGCCAGGCCAGCGAACCGAAGACGCCCACCGTCAAATCCAACGCGCTGCCCAGGGCGATGACGTCATCCAGGGCGGGCCCCCAGGCCGCGGGGGCGGAGGCGCGCACCTCCTGCACCGTGGGCGGCGGCAGGTGGCGCTCCACGGCGGACAGGGCCACGTGCAGGGACAGGTGGCGGCGGCCGGGCAGGGTGAGCCCCAGCCGCAGCGTGTCGTCCGCGTCCTCTGGCTCCTGGCGGGCGACGGCGAAGGGCCGGCCCTGCTCGCGCCAGGCCGTCACCTGCGTCACCACGTCCGGGCCCGGCGGGGAGCGCACCTGGTCCGCCCAGCCGGCGCCCAGGTACACCCAGTCGTGCCGCACCGGACGCGCTCCGTCCATCAGCGGGCCTCTCCTCGGGCGTCTCCTCGGGACGGAGTCATCCCGGGGCTCGCGGTGGCGCAAAGGGGAACGGAGGACCTCACCCGTTGATTCATTACCCGGATTCGCGCGTCCGGTGGGGGCGAACCTTCAGGATGCGCCGCGGGAGCCCGGCGCCCAACGCTTCTTTCCGGAAAACCGGGTGGGAGCCGAGCGCACGCATCAGGGATTCCCCAGTCTTCCGGGACACTAGCGGGGCTTCTGGAGGATGGGGCTTACGGCGCTCACGTGCTGGCGGCGCATGTCGATGAGGATGTCGTAGTTGCGCGGCTCCGGGGCCACGGGGCCGGCGGCGAAGCGGTAGAGGCCGCTCACGTCGCGCTCGCGGGGGAAGCGCTCCTTCACCAGGGCCTTGAGCATCTCCTTGGCCACCCACTCCGCGTCCACGGAGACGGAGCCGAACTCGTCCAGGTAGTGGAACGGCGCGGTGGAGTCCGACTGCTTCGCGGTGAGCACGAAGACGCGGGGCTTGCGGTCCGGGACGACGAGGTTCGCGCCCTCTTCCATCACCGCCAGCTCCCGGCCCTGGGGCAGGGCGAACAGCTCCAGGGACTGCTCGTGCGCGAGGAGCGCGCTGAAGGCCACGAACACGCTGAGCAGGCCCATGGCCATGCGCGGACCATGCCTGGGCCAGATGGTGCCCAGGTTCACCAGCGACGCGGCGAAGAACACGGCCCAAACGCCGGTGAGCGCGTTGAGCGTGCGGTAGGTGGGCCACCGCTCCCCGGCGAGGAAGCTCACCGAGTACGCCGCGCCCGACAGCGTCACCAGCGCCAGCAGCCAGCGCCCCACGCCCACCAGCCCCGAGC
>NZ_RAWL01000225.1:0-13906 GCF_003668885.1 Corallococcus sp. AB049A
GGCGGGTGGACACTCGGGGCCTGCCGCTGGCGGATGCCAGGGGCATGGGGCTGGTGGAGTACGGCGCGCTGACGTTCGGCGGCTGGGACCTGTTCGAGGACGACCTGGCGCGCGCGGCGCGCAACCACGCCGTGCTGACGGAGGCGCAGCTGGAGGCGGTGGCCTCCACGCTGGGCCGCATGCGGCCCTGGCCCGCGGCCTCCAACGCCAGCTTCTGCAAGAACGTCGTCGGCACCGCGACGAAGAAGGCGCGCGGCTTGCGCGAACAGGTGCAGGCCCTCCGCGAGGACCTGAAGCGCTTCAAGGAGCAGGAGAAGCTGGAGCGCGTGGTGGTGGTGAACCTGGCCTCCACGGAGAAGGCCGTGGACCTCACCCGTCCGGAGTTCGCCACACCGGAGGCCTTCGAGAAGGCCCTGGACGCGAACGACCCGGACATCGGCCCCGCGATGCTCTACGCGTACGCGGCCATCGTGGACGGCATCCCGTTCGCCAACTTCACGCCCAGCGTCGCCGCGGACGTGCCCGCGCTGCTGATGCTGGCGCAGCGCACCGGCGCGCCCATCGCGGGCAAGGACGGCAAGACGGGCCAGACGCTGCTCAAGACGGTGCTCGCGCCCGCGCTGCGCGACCGCGCGCTGCACGTGGACGGCTGGTACTCCACCAACATCCTGGGCAACCGCGACGGTGAGGCCCTCGACGACCCGGCGTCGAAGCAGAACAAGCTCGACACCAAGGGCGCCGCGCTGGACAGCATCCTTGGCTACAAGGTCCAGGACCACGTCGTCTCCATCCAGTACTACCGCCCGCGCGGGGACAACAAGGAGGCCTGGGACAACATCGACGTGACGGGCTTCCTGGGGCAGCCCATGCAGCTGAAGCTCAACTTCCTCTGCAAGGACTCCATCCTCGCCGCGCCGCTCGTCGTGGAGCTGGCGCGCACGCTGGACCTGGCGAAGCGCCGGGGAGAGGCCGGCGTCATCGACGCGCTGGGCTGCTTCTTCAAGGCGCCCATGTCCCCGGACGGCCAGCCCGTGGAGCACGCCATGCCGGAGCAGCAGCGCCGCCTGATGGCGTGGCTGTCCAAGGGACGCGTGCCACAGGTCGAGCAAACCCCGCGGCGCCTCCGGGGCTGAAGACACCATGAACGCACCCGCGCGTGACACGGCGGCCCCGGGCCGTCTGGCGGAGCTCCGCCCGCTCCTGTCCGAACTGATGGACCTCAAGCGCATCCGCACTCCGGACCATCCGGAGGGGCTGGCGGCGCATGGCTTCCGCCGCGCGTGGGCCGCGCTGGCCTCCGGCATGGATCCACTCAGCGTGGCGCTGCAGGAGACGGCGCGCGCGCTGGCGGCGGTGCGGCTGGGCGGCCTGGACCTGGACGTCCTCCAGCGGGCGGGGCTGTCCCCGCTGGAGGCCACGCGGGTGCTGCACCGGGGCCTGGACGCGGTGGCCGCGCCCCTGGACCCGGGCCTGCGCGAGCGGCTGTCCGTGGCGCTCGCGCAGACAGCGCAGGAGGCGCGTCACCTGCCGCCGCCCCCGTTCGTGGAGCGGCTGGTGCGCCAGCCCCGCGCCGGGGCCACGTTCCCCGGCCGGGCGCGCATCCTCGTCTCGCCGCAGGAGGGCCACGCGGACCACTGCTACGCGGTGGCGGTGGCCGCGGTGCTCGTCGCGCCGCGCTTCGGCGCGTCCCCGGCCCTGCCCTTCGTGGCGGGGCTGTCACATCACCTCTTCAACGCGACGCTGCCGGACGCGGGCTATGGCGGCGAGGCGCTGCTGGGCGACCTGCTGGAGCCCGTCATGCGGCGCCTCACGGAGAAGGCCCTGGCCTCGCTGCCGGAGCGGCTGGCCGGCGTCGTGCGCAAGGCGCTGGCGCTCACGGGCAACGTGGACTCGGCGGAGGCGCGCGCCTTCAACGCCGCGGACGCGCTGGACCGGGTGCTGGAGCTGGAGGCCCACGCGCGCGCGGCGGGCTTCACCCTGCGCCAGGCGATGGAGGACCTGGAGTTGATCCACCCCGGCCCGCTCCAGACGTTCGGCAACGACGTGCTGCGCGAAGCGGCGGTGTGGCCATGAGCCGGAGGCGGTGACCATGTTCGAAGCGAAGCCGAAGACCCGGAAGCTGGGCTGGGCGGTGGTGGGCTGTGGCTGGGTGGCGCGGGACTACGTCATCCCCGCGCTCCAGGGCGCGAGCAACGCGCGGCTGGTGGCCCTGTGCGACGCGAACGCGGAGGCGCTGATGCGCATCCGGGCGGACGACGTGAGCCGCCACACCGCCTTGGGCGCGGTGCTGGCGGACAGGGACGTGCAGGCCGTCTACATCGCCACGCCCAACCACCTGCACGCGGCGATGACGGAGGCGTGCGCGGCGGCGGGAAAGCACGTGCTGTGTGAGAAGCCCATGGCCGTCACGCCACGGGACGGCCTGCGCATGGTGTCCGCCTGCCAGCGCGCGGGCGTGCACTACGCCACCGCGTTCGACCAGCGCCATCATGCGGCGCACCGCCAGCTGCGCACGCTGGTGAAGGAGGGCGCGCTGGGCACCATCACCCAGGCGCGCATCCACTACGCCTGCTGGCTGCCCCCGGACTGGGCGCCGGACAACTGGCGCATCGACCCGGAGCAGGCCGGCGGCGGCGCGATGATCGACCTGGCCCCGCACGGCCTGGACCTGCTGGAGGTCCTGCTGGGCGACGAGTGGATGTCGCTCACCGCGATGACCCAGCGGCGCGTGCACCCCTACGCCGTGGACGACGGCGCGGTGCTGATGGGCCAGTTCCGGAGCGGCACGCTGGGCGTGTTGCAGGTGGCCTACAACTGCCCGGACGCGTACCCCCGGCGCACGCTGGAGCTCATCGGCACGAAGGCGCGCGCGCTCGCGTACAAGACCCTGGGCCAGACGCCCGGCGGGGCCCTGTCCCTCACCGACGCGAAGACGGGCGAGGAGACGTTCATCCCGCTGTCGCCGGAGGAGGACAAGAGCCCCTTCCTGCACCAGGTGGAGGCCTTCTCCGCGTGCGTGCTGGAGGGACGTCCGCAGCCCTTCGCCCCGGAGCGCGACGTGCGGCTCGTGGGGCTGCTCACGCAGGCCACGTGGGCGGGAAAGGCGTTTCCGCCATGCCACTGACCCGCTACGCCTGCTCCCACTGCGGCACGTGGCAGCCGGGCTTCCCGCGTGAGAAGCCCATCAGCTGTCCCACCTGCATGGACGTGCGCAACGCGCTGCCGAGCGACGGCTGGGATTTCCAGACGGCGGGCCAGCTGTCGGAGCGGCTCGCCACGCGCTGGGAGGAGGTGCTGCCCGGCATCTGGAGCTTCAGCTGCACGCCGCCCTTCGGCCTGGGCTCCACGGGTTGGTTCCTGCGCAGGCCCGAAGGCAACGTGGGCTTCGAGGGAGCGCCCTGGTACTCGCGGCCCGCGCTGGAGTTCATGGAGGTGATGGGCGGCCTCCACATGCTGTCCGCGTCGCATCCGCACGGCTTCGGGGCGCTGTGGCAGTTGCAGGAGCGCTTCGACCCGCTGCTGGTGCTGCACCGGGACGCGGTGCCCTACAGCAAGGCCTTCCAGGTGCGCTGGCCGGTGGATGACGAGCAGGAGCTGGCGACGGGCCTGACCCTGCACTGCGTGGGCGGCCACTACGAGGGCCAGATGGTGCTGTACGACGCGCGCAGCCGCTCCCTGTTCTGCGGAGACGCGCTGAAGGTGGACCTGGACGCGCAAGGCCGGCCCACGGCCCTGTCGTGCCACAAGGGCTTCCACTACGCGATTCCGCTGAGCCACGACGAGCTGCGCCGCTACCGCGCCGTGCTCAAGCAGCTGCCGTTCGAGAACGTCTTCACCTCGTTCGAGTTCGCGCGCGGCGTCACCCGCAAGCACGCGCTGGCGCTGTTCGACCGGCTGCTCGCGGGCATGCCGCACACCCGTCCCCTGCCATTGGAGGAACTGTCATGAGCATTGCCCAAGCCCTGGACGCCTATCACCGCGCCGTGTCCACCGGCGCCCTGCAGAGTTTCCGCATCGACCCCATCGACCGGCTGGGGATTCCGGTCGCCTCCGCCAGCCTGCGCCTGGGGGACAAGCCGGGCGAGGCGCTGCACGGCAACGGCTATGGCCGCACGGACGAAGAGGCGCGGGTGGGCGCGCTGGGCGAGCTGGTGGAGGAGACCTTCTGTGAGCTCGCGATGCACCGCATGCCGCGCGTGCACGGCAGCTACGCGGCGCTGGTGCGCGCCCGGGGCCCCACGGCGGTGGCGGATCCGCTCACGCTGGGGCTGCCCGCGGGCAGTCCGTACACGCCGGACATGCCCCTCATCTGGGTGGAGGTGCAGCGGCTGTCCACCGGCGAGCGGGTGCTGGTGCCGGAGGAGTACGTCGCCATCCACCCCGGTCAGCTGCAGGGCCGCTCTCCGCTCATCACGCCCATCACCAACGGACAGGGCGCGGGGCTGACGCGGCCGCAGGCGCTGGCGCACGGCCTGCTGGAGCTGATCCAGCGCGACGGCAACGGGCTGATGTACCGCGCCATGGACCAGGGCGTGATGCTGGACCTGGAGGGCGCGGACCTGGCGCCGGACGTGCGCGAGCTTTTGGAGCGCTACCGCCGCGCGGGCGTGGAGGTGATGGCGAAGCTGGCCAGCACGGACTTCGGCATGGTGAACCTCTACGTCGTGGGCCGCGACCTGTCCGTGGGGGACCAGCCGCTGATGGTGACGGCGTGCGGCGAGGCGGCGGATCCGGACCGCGACCGGGCGCTGCGCAAGGCGCTGCTGGAGTACGCCTGCTCGCGAGCGCGCAAGGCGTTCATGCACGGGCCGCTGAGCCAGGTGGCCCGGGTCGCGACGCCGGAATACATGGAGCGCTTCGTGCCGCTGGTGGACCTTGGCGCGGAGGAGCCGCGCGCGCTCAACGCGATGGTGGAGTGGGCGCGCATGCCGGCCGCGTCGCTGCGCGAGCTGACGGCGTGCACGCTGATGGTCCGCCAGAAGGTGCGCTTCGAGGACCTGCCCCGCTCCCCTCCGGCGGAGGACCCGTCGCTGCGGTGCGACCACGTGGTGCGGCAGCTGCACGCGGCGGGCTTCGACATCCTGGTCGCGGACCTGTCGCCGCCGGGCCGCCAGGTGCACGTGGTGAAGGCGCTGGTGCCGGGCCTGGAGGTGGAGACCCTGACGTACTACCGCCTGGGCGAGCGCAACGCGGCGCGCCTCCTGGAGCGCCGGGACCCGCTGGTGGGCCTGGGAGCGCCGCCGCCGGGAGCGCAGCCGGTGCGCCTGACGCCGGAGGCCGAGGAGCGGCTGGGCGGACCGGTCTGGTTCAACGTGCGGCTGGCGGAGGCGCGCGTGGGGCGGCTGTACGCGCTCTACCGGGAGCCGGACCGTCACGCGGTGCCGGCGGTGCTCGCGAGCCGCCGCTTCGGGGGGCAGTGAGCCATGGCCCTGCGCTTCGCGTACAACACCAACGGCGTCTCCAACCACCGCTTCGAGGACGCGCTGGGCCTCATCGCGGACAGCGGCTACGACGGCGTGGCGCTGACGTTGGACCACCACCACTTCGACCCGTTCGCGCCGGACCTCGAGACGCGCACGGAGCAGCTGGCCACCCGGCTGGAGCGGCTGGGCCTGGGGCTGGTGGTGGAGACGGGGGCGCGCTTCCTCCTGGACCCCCGCAGGAAGCACGAGCCCACGCTCATCAGCCCGGAGGCGGAGGGCCGCGCACGGCGGCTGGAGTTCCTGAAGCGCGCGGTGGACGTGTGCGCGACGTGCCGGGGGGAGGCGGTGTCCTTCTGGGCCGGTGTCCCCCGCGCGGGCGTGACGGAAGCCGCCGCGTGGCCGTGGCTGGTGGACGGCGTGAAGCGGCTGGCGGACTACGCGGCGGCGCGAGGCGTGGTGCTGGCGGTGGAGCCGGAGCCCGGGATGCTGGTGGAGACGGTGGACGCCTGGCGCCAGCTTCAGGCCCGGGTGCCCGGCGTGCGTCTGGCATTGGACGTGGGGCACCTGCTGGTGACGCAGGAGCGGACGCCCGCGCAAGCCGTGCGCGAGTTCGCGCCGGTGCTGGGCACGGTGGCGCTGGAGGACATGAAGCGCGGCGTGCATGAGCACCTGCCCTTTGGCGAAGGGGACGTGGACGTGCCGTCGGTCCTGCGCGAGCTGACGCGCGCGGGCTGGGAGCAGCTGGTGTGCGTGGAGCTGTCGCGCGACGCGCACCGGGCGCACGAGCTGGTGCCCCGGGCGCTGGAGTGGCTGAGGAAGCGACTGCCGACGGACGCGGAGGTGGCGGCGTGAACAGGGTGAATGGACTGCGGATCTGCTTCATCTCCCGGCGCTTCTTCCCGGCCATCTCCGGGATGAGCGTCTATGCGCTGAACCTGGTGCGGGAGCTGGTGGCCAGCGGGCACGACGTGACGATGGTGAGCCAGTACCGCAACGACCCCGCGGGCATGGCGGTGTACGGGGGCGGGCCGCCGCCAGGGATTCCCGGCGCGCACGTGCTGGGCTGCGAATCGGTGGGCGAGCAGCGCATCAACCAGGGCCAGCCGGCGAGCTTCGAGGAGGACCTGGAGGTGATGGTGGACACGGTGGTCCGCGAGCACCGGCGCCACCCGTTCGACCTCATCCATGCGCAGTACGGCTACCCTTGCGGCCTGGCGGCGCTGGAGGCGGCGAGGCGGCTGGGCCTGCCCAACGTCGTCTCCATCCAGGGAGGGGACGGGCACTGGGTGGGGACGTGCTGCGGGACGCACAAGCAGGCGATGCTCGCGGTGCTGGGCCACGCGGGGGCGCTGCTGATTGGCAGCAGGACCTTCGCGCAGGAGGTGAGCGAGCACCACGGGACTCCGATGGAGCGCTTCACCATCGTCCCTGGCGCCACGGACACGCAGCGCTTCCATCCCCGGGATGAATCCGCGCTGGGACGGCTGCGAAGGGTGCCGGTGTGGCTGTACCACGGCCGGGTGGACGCCCGGAAAGGCGTGATGGAGCTGCTGGACGCGGTCCAGCTGCTGGTGGCCGACGGGCGGCGGTTCAAGCTGCGCGTGTCTGGGATTGGGCCTGATGCCGATGCGGTGCGCGCGAGGGTTGAGGCCGAGGGGCTCCAGCGCGTGGTGGAGCTGACGGGGGCCTCCACCTACGCGGAGGCGCCGGAGCTGTACCGGAGCGGGGACCTGTTCGTGTCGCCCACGTACTCCGAGGGGTTCTCCAACACGCTGCTGGAGGCGATGGCGTCCGGGCTGCCCATCGTGTCGACGATGGCGGTGGGGGTGGTGGACTGCCTGGAGGACGGGCGAGACGGGCTGCTGGTGCCGCCCAAGGACAGCGCCGCGCTGGCCAGGGCCATGGGCCGGTTGATGGACGACGCGCCGCTGCGTCAGCGGCTGGCGGCCACGGCGCTGCGCGAGGTGCGGGAGCTGTACTCGTGGCGGTCGGTGGGGCGGCGGATCCAGGGTGTGTACAAGGAGCTGACGGGCACGCGGCCGGACACGCGGTGGACGGACCTGTACGACCCGGCGATGACGGAGGAGCGCGCGGACCACACCTGCCGGTTCCGGGCGGAGCCGCACCTGTTATGAGCACGGCCCTGTTCGTGTCGCCGCACCTGGACGACGTGGCGTTTTCGTGTGGCGGCACGTTGGCGGTGTTGAAGGCGAAGGGGTGGACGGTGGGGCTCATCACCGTCTTCACGCGGTCGGTGCGGCAGCCGACGGGCTTCGCGCTGCAATGCCAGACCTCGAAGGGGCTGGGGCCGGACGTGGACTACATGGCCCTGCGGCGGAAGGAGGACCGGGACTTCGCGGCGTGCATGGGGGTGGACCAGGTGCGCTGGGGAGACCTGGAGGAAGCGCCGCACCGGGGCTACGCGAGCCCGGAGGCGCTGTTCCAGCCGCCGCGAGCGGACGACGTCATCGAAGCGAAGGTGGCGGCGTGTCTGAAGCCGGTGTTGTGGGACCTGAAGCCGGACCGGGTCTTCGTGCCGCAGGCCCTGGGAAGCCACGTGGACCACGTGCAGGTGGTGCGAGCCGTGAAGGGGTTGGGCATCCCGGCGGACCGGGTCTTCTACTACCGGGACACGCCCTACGCCGTGCGCCAGCCGAAGGCCCACCCAGACGCGGCCGTGCCCCAGGGCCTGCGGCCCCTGGCGGTGGACATCACGGAGCACCTGCCCAAGAAGGTGGAGGGCTGCATCCGCTACGGCACGCAGCTGGGCTTCCAGTTCGGAGGCGTGGACAGCCTGGCCAGGACCCTCACGGCGTTCCACCGGATGGAAGCACAGACCTGGGGACAGCCCGGGGCCGCGGAGGTGTTCCTGTCACAAGGGGCGCAGTAGCCCCGCGGCATCGAGAACCTGGTGCACCTCCGTGGCCAGCCGGACATGTTCCGGATTCGCCACGGAGAACCGTTCCTCCGTGAGGATGACCAGGGTGCCCAGCTCCTCCACGGGCTCGACGCGCACAGTGGAGGGCAGTGGAGGAACGGCCCCCCACTGCCGGGAGAAGTAGGTCATCCAGCCCACGAAGGTGCCCGCCATCCCCGACTCAGATGCCTGGTCCCTATACTCCTGGGATGCAACAACGCCCCACGCCGGCGCCCAACAGCGCACCACGGAACGGAGCACCTCGCGCATGACGGGTGCGGTCAGTACGCGTTCAGCGACTTCCCCCTGAGAAGGAGGATCGATGACACAGACCGAAGTCGGCACGGCATCCGCAGAACCGCAGAAGCCATTGACCGAGGTTGTTTCGTCCGGATGCGGGCCTGCCCAGAACCAATATTGGAAGCCGTCACCGATACGGTTCTTCTTCTTGGCGAACAGCTCCAGGAAGGAAGCCTGATCGGTCTGGATCCGACGCTTCTGAGCTTGCTTGAAAGTGCGCCCGGTTTCGTGCCACTGACGCCACGTAGGCTCAACGCGGCCCAGCTCGTCGAACAGATTCGACGCTCGAGTGGCACAGGACTCGTCGGACTCGTGCCTCGCCGTCCAGTAGGCCCCCAGGTAGTAACTGTCCGTCATGCGGTCGGCGGTGCTCATTGAGTAGGCGAGAGGAAGCGCACTTCCACCTTAACGTTCTGGCGGTTGAACAGCGCACGCAATGCATCCGCGAATTTCGCCTCGGCGACCACCCACCGAACGTGTGCACTTCCGGCCACTGCGATTTGCCGCCGAGCCTGCTCAACCAAGGCATTCGCGCCCTGGAAGAACCTCTTCGCCTTCAGGTCGGCACCAAAGAACTGCTCGTAGCCAGGTCCCTTGGCCTCCAGCAGCACGTTCTCATCCAGGTCATACCCGTCGAAATCGGCCTCTTCGCCTCCCCGCTTGACCCGGTACGCGGAGCCCTTCGGTGCTCCCGTCACCTGGGCCTGATAGTCGCGGGCCCGGCTGGACATCGACTCGTTCACCTGGACCCACTTGCCGGGCCCTCCCGGAGGCGGTGGTCCCATCACGGCCATGGTCACCGCCGTGGACGCGAGCGTCACCTCCACCACTCCGCTCACCACCCCCACCGCGCTCACGTCCAACACCTGCGCCGGGCTCAGGCTCATCGTGTCCGGGAAGCGCGGCATGACCGCGAGCGCGGATGACAGTCCTGCTGTCACGCCGTGACTCACCAGCATCGTCACCGCGAGCACGAAGACACGCGCCACCTCCGGCCCCAGGGCCTGCGCGAACGCGTCCGCCGCCTCCTCCAGCTCCTGGAACGTCGTTGCCCGATCCGTGGCGTCCTTCAGCACCCCGCACGCGCGCACCACCGCGAGGAACGACTGCACCCCCACGTACGCCAGGAACACGGCGGCAATCACCGCCGCGGCCTTGGTGAACAGCGGCTCCGGTGCCGCCGCCAGCACCACCCAGGACGCAATCGCTCCCGAGACCACGGACACGAAGAACGCTGGGTCCAACGTGTCCTGCAACGCGGTCCCGATGCTCGCGCGCAGGGGCTCCAGCGACATGCCCACCGCGAGCGTCAGCCGGTCCAGCTCACCGAAGCCCGCCCCATCCTCCAGCAACGACAGACAATCCCCCGGAGCCTCATGCGCCCGGCACCACCGTCCGTACCGGTCGCGCAGCATGAACCCGAGGCTCCGGTCCAGCTCCGCCCCCTGCTTCGCGACCGCGCGCACCACCCTCGGTGCCCGCACCGTCAGTGGCACCTCCAGCACCAGCCGCGTCAGCGCGTCCTCGAACTCCCGAGCACGGACCGGCGCATGGGTCCGAGTCCCCTGCTCCGTGCGCAGCCGCACCGTGGGCCCGCTGGCGCAGCCCATCCAGAACACCAGCAACAGCGGCCAACAGACAGCCCGTGCCCACGGTTTCATGTCCAAACGGTGTCTCCTCCCCACGACAGGTCATCTACACTGCCCCGACCCCTGGTCCCTGGAGCAACGATGACGTCGATCTCGGATGAAACCCACCAGCGCATCACCGACCTCTGCGCCCAGGGAGACGCCGCGGCGGGCGATGGCGACTTCGAGCAGGCCCTGAAACACTTCAAGGCCGCCCTCGCCCTGATCCCCGAACCCACCCGCGACCATCAGCAGAACACCTGGGTGCGCGCCGCCATCGGCGACATGTACTTCCAGCTCGAACGCTTCGAGGACTGCCGCGAGCACTTCCGCGAAGCCGTCCACTCGCCGGGAGGACTGGGCAATCCCTTCATCCACCTGCGCCTCGGCCAGTCCGCCCTCGAACTGGGAGACGAAACCCGCGCGGCCGACGAGCTCGCCCGTGCCTTCATGGGCGGCGGAGAAGAGCTCTTTGAAGGCGACGACGCGAAGTACCTGGAGTTCATCCAGTCGCGCCTCAATCCACCCCAGGACGCTTGAGAGCCCGAGCGCCGGACTCCTCGCCTGACCTGGCACCTCACGAACGCAGGGCATGCACACCCTGAGGCGTGAACCTGCTCCCGCGAGGAGGCGCCCATGACACGCCAGCAGCCGAGCACCGACCGCCCCTTCTTCCCGAGGGGCTTCCGCGAAGGCGACGAGGACGTCAACGGCACGCGGATCCACTTCGTCATTGGCGGCCAGGGCAGCCCCGTCCTGCTGCTGCACGGCTACACGCAGACACACCTCATGTGGTGGCGTCTCGCGCCGGAGCTCGCGAAGCAGCACACCGTGCTCATCCCAGACCTGCGAGGCGCGGGGGCCTCGGCCGCCCCCGTCAGGGGCTACGACAAGGAGACGATGGCGCGCGACATGCGCGCACTGGTGAAGAGGCTCTGCTTCGAAAAGGTCTCCGTCGTGGGTCACGACATCGGCCTGATGGTCGCCTACGCCTACGCCGCCCTCTTCCCCAACGAGGTCGAACGCCTGGCCCTCCTGGACGCGTTCCTGCCCGGCATCGAGCCCTGGTCCGACCAGGTCATGAGCAGCCGGGACGTGTGGCACTTCACCTTCAACGGCCCCACCGCGGAGAAGCTGGTGCAGGGGCGCGAGCGCGTCTACTTCGACCACTTCTGGACCGACCTCTCCGCCAATCCCGACGCTGTCGGCGAAGCGGAGCGGCGGGCGTACACGGAGGCCTACGCGGCGCCAGGCCGGCTCCATTCGACGTGGGGTTACTTCCAGGCGTTCGAGCAGGACAAGAAGGCCTTCCGGGAGCTGGCCCGCAACAAGCTCCCCATGCCCGTGATGGTCATTGGCGGTGACAAGTCCCTGGGCGAACCGCTCGCCGCGCAGGCGCGCGCGGTGGCGACGCAGGTCGAGCCCCACATCCTCCAGGACACCGGCCACTGGGTGGCCGAGGAGCGGCCGGAAGAGGTTCGCGAGCTGCTCGGAGACTTCCTCCGGGCGTGAGCCCACCCGCTAGGCCCCGAAGCCGCCCAGCGCCGTGCGGCTGAAGCTGGCCGCGCCCTGGCTCACGCGCACGGCGGACTGGCTGAACACCTGGAACGCGGCGCGGATCTCCTGAGCGCTCTGGCCCGGCGTGAGAATCCAGCGGTCCGAGATGCCCATCTCCTGGAACACGCGCCGGAAGTCCGTCACCCCGTCGTCGATGCCCATCGCCGCGACGATGTGGTTCTCCACCCGGTGCAGGTCCTTCACCAGCGCCGCCACGTCCTTCGCCCGCGCCTTCTGCGAGCCCGCGTCCGCGCCGTCCGTAATCAGCAGCGTCACCGTGCGCACCGGCACCCCGTTGCCGCTGAACTCCTGCGCCTTCGCCAGCACCGTGCCCAGCAGCACCACCGCCTGGTCGTACAGCGGCGTCCCCAGGTCCGCCGAGTAGTTCTTGGAGTGCATCCGCACCACGTCCTCCAGCGGCCGGAACGGGTTGAGCACGTGTCCGTTCAGGTAGCGCGTGTGGAACAGGACGCCGTCCTTCTGCTGGCTCGCCAGCAGCGCGTCCAGCACCAGGTTGTGCCCGTCACACACCGTCTTCGTGTGTCCCGAGTGCGCGATGCTCCCGGAGTCATCCGGCATCACCGTCACCAGCACCACCTCGCTCGCCTGCACATCGTCCACGTGGATGCCCAGGCCCGCCTGAATCTGTGCCCCCAGGTCCACCACCGTGAGCGTCTGCAACCCCGCGGGGCTCAGGATGCCCTCCGCGTGCGCGTCCTCGAAGAGCTTCGTGACACCCGTCCCGTTCGCCTTGCTCATGTCCGTGTCTCCCTTCGTGTGAGTGCTCACGCCAGGCGCAGGTCCGGCCAGCTCGCCAGCGGATCCGTCGACTTCACCAGGTGCATGCCCGCGTCCGCGAAGCGCTTGAGCGCCGCGTCCGCCTGCGGCGTGAAGTCCGCCGCGAAGCCGCCCTTGCCGTCCGGCACCGTCACCGACGACATGCAGTCCGTCAGCAGGTACACCTTCCGGGCCAGCGCCGCGTCCTGCGCGACAATCTCCCCCAGCAGGTCGTCGATGCTGCTCTTCACGCAGTGGCTGGCTGCCTGCCCGCCAATCACCACCGCGTCCGACGTGAGCAGCGTCTTCAGGAACTGCGTGTTGCGCTGCGCGAGCGGCTGGCCGTCATGCCGCATCAGCACCTCCGGCCGCAGCACCGAGTAGTTCTCCGTCAGCGGGTTGCCGCCCTTCACCTCCGCCCACGACTGCACGCCGCGCGCGTACGAGTGGAACAGCCGAGCCTCCTGCACCACGCCCGACAGCGCGTGCCCGTCGCTGCCCAGCAGGCAGTGCGGCGGCCATAGGTAGAGCGTGTACTTCCCCGCGCGCTCCAACTCCTCGCAGTAGAACTTCACCTGCTTGAGCAGCCACGGGTAGTTGCCGCCGCACAGCCACTTCGCCACCGCGGGGTTCGGCCGCGCCTGGCCGCGCTCAATCTGCTCGCGAGTCACCTCGCGGTACGGCTGGAGCGGCTGGTCGTCCTGGTCCACCCAGAACGACGGGAAGAAGATCTGGTAGGCGAAGTGCGTGTCCAGCGTCGCGGTGACGTTCGTCAGCGTGCCCAGGTTCCGGTAGATGAACTCCGCGATGCGGCGGTTGTCGTCGATGGCGCCCCGCCCGCTGCGCCCCGCCACGTACAGCGAGCCGTCCGGGAAGCAGAAGTCCTTCTGCACGTCGATGAGCAGCAGGTGCAGGTTGAAGCGGTCCGTGGCCGCCGCCGTCACGCCCTGCGCCGCCTTCCACGCGCCGGCCTCCCGCTGGAGCTTCCCGGCGTTCGGGCCGTAGCCGTACTCCGCCGCGTGGTTGGAATTGTAGAACCCGGGCAGCGGCAGTTCCTTCGCATTCGCCTTCGTCATGTCCAGCCCCCTGTGTCTGTGTTTCAGTTCATCCGCAGCACGGTGAGGTCCTGGGCCCCCACCACCATCAATCCCTCGCGCGACAGCAGGAGCCCCCGGCCCGCGTCCACGAACGGCTCCGCGTCCGGGAACTCGCGCACCGCTTCCAGGCGCCCCTGCCGGAGCTCCACGCGCGTCAGCCCCGCGTCCGTGGCGCAGAAGAGCGCGCCCCCCACGGCGCACTTCCCC
>NZ_RAWL01000226.1:0-13823 GCF_003668885.1 Corallococcus sp. AB049A
GCGGGGGACGGCGGGGCATGGGGCCTCCTCGAGGAAATGTGAGCACCACGCGAGTTGAGAACGTGAGCGCGCGCTCACATTCTAACCCCATGCAAACGACCTCGTCTCCCTCTCCTGTTTCCCGCTCCCTTCCCCGGGGCAAGGGCTTCCCCTACGCGGGCCATCGCGCGCTCGTGACGGGCGCGTCCTCCGGCCTGGGCGTGGTGTTCGCCCGCGAGCTGGCGGCACGCGGCATGGACCTCATCCTGGTGGCCCGCTCCGAGGACCGGATGCGCGCGCTCGCCGAGGAGTTGAAGAACGCCCACGGCATCCAGGCGGACGTCATCGCGCTGGACCTGGGCCGCGAGGGCGCGGGCCGCGAGCTGCACGCGCGCTGCCAGGAGAAGGGGCTGCGCGTGGACCTGCTGGTGAACAACGCGGGCTTCGGCACGCACGGGGCCTTCGACGCGGCGCCGTTCGCGCGGCAGCACGAACAGGTGATGCTCAACGTCACGTCGCTGGTGGACACCAGCCACCTGTTCCTGCCGGACATGCTCGCGCGCGGCGTGGGCGGCATCCTCAACGTGGCGTCCATCGCGGGCTTCCAGCCGGTGCCGTACATGGCCATCTACGCGGCCAGCAAGGCGTTCGTGCTGTCCTTCACGGAGGCGCTGTCGGAGGAGACGCGCGAGCGCGGCGTGCGCGTGCTCGCCCTGTGCCCGGGGCCCGTACAGACGGCGTTCTTCGACGTCGTGGGGACCGAACAGGCGGCGGTCGGTCCCAAGGCGACGGCGGAGGAGGTGGTGCTGCACGCCCTCAAGGCCCTGGACCAGGGGCGGGCGTCGGTGGTGCCGGGGTGGCGCAACTGGCTGCAGGCCAACCTGACGCGCTTCACGCCGCGCTGGCTGGGCCTGCGCGTGGCGGCCGGGATGATGCGTCCTCCCTCAGTGACGCCCGCCGTGACCGCGGGCGTCTAGCGGCTCAGGGGACGGCCTTCGTGGAGGCGGTGGGCGCGAAGGCTTCCCTCAGCACCTTCGCCTCCAGGGAGCGGTAGATGTTCGCGTGGCGCAGGTCGGGATGGGGCTCGTACTTCCACTTCAGCCCCTTGGGCGCGTTCGCGCGGAGCGCTTCGGCCAGGCGTCCGGCTTCCGCCGCGACGTCGTCACCGGCGGAGGCGACGTAGAGCGTGGCCTTCAGGCCCGGCTTCGCCTTGAGCTGCTTCCCGGCCTTGCGCACCCACTCCTCGTCGTTCCACCAGAGGCTGGGGCTCAGCGCGATGGAGGTGCCGAACAGCCCGGGCTGGAGGAAGAACGTCTCCACGATGAACAGCCCCGCGAGCGATTCACCGATGATGGCCGTCTCGCCGGTGACGCGGTACTGGCGGCGGACGTGGGGCATCAGCTCGTCTCGCAGGAAGGCGCGGAACGCGGCGGAGCCTCCGACTCGCGGGGCAATCTCCTTGTCCTTCTCGACCTGCGTGGGGCCGGTCATGTCCCGGCGCCGCTCGGTGTTCTCGATGCCGACGAGGATGACGGGCCGCATCTCCCCGGCCCGGATGGCGGTGTCCACGGTGGTGGCGACGTGCGGGAAGTCCTCCTGTTCGCCTCCGTCCGGCATGTAGAGCACGGGATAGCGCGTGCCCTTCGCCGTGTCATAGCCGGGCGGCGTGTAGACGTTGAGGCGGCGCGTCTCCCCCAGCGCCTTGGATGGCAGCGTGAACGTCACGTGCGGAGGCATGGGCTCCGCCTCCGCGGCATGGCCCACGCCGCTGACGAGGACGACGGCGAGCAGGAACGGACGGATGCAACGCATGGGCTGCCACCTCCTGAAAGGGATTCAGCGCCGTGACGGCGGCCGCGACGATGACTGGGACTTCGCCTTGGGCACGCGCCGGGCGACGAAGAGGGTGTGCCGCGTCCCCTTGGTGCCGTGCGCCGTCGGGTGGCGGATCTTCACGGAGAAGCCCACCTCTTCCAGCAGCTTCACGTACGCGGGCGAGGGCCCGGCGCTCCACACCACCAGCGTCCCGTTGGAGCGCAGGGAGTTGAAGGCGTGCGACACGCCGGTGAGGTCGTAGAGGCTGTCGTTGTCCGGGTGGGTCATGGCCTTCGGGCCGTTGTCCACGTCGAGCAGGATGGCGTCGAAGGCGCCCTGCTGCCTGCGCATCACCTTGCCCACGTCACCCTCCACCACGGTGACGCGCGGGTCCTCCAGCGGAGACTTCGCCAGCGGCGCGAGCACGCCCCGGTTCCACTCGATGACGGGGGACATCAGCTCCGCGACGACGACGCGGGCGCCCGGCCCCAGCCGGTCGAGCACCGCGCGGACCGTGAAGCCGAAGCCCAGTCCGCCCACGAGCACCCGGACGGGGGTATCCGCCGCCAGGTCCTCGCAGCCGGCCTCGGCCATGGCCATCTCCGAGCCATGCTGGCGGCTGGACATCAACGTCTGGCCGCGCACGCGCAGCACATACTCCTCGTCACGCCGGGCGAGCACGACCTCTCCCACGTCCGGCACCTGCGCTCGCTCCACTGTTTCCCAGGGCTTCATGCCAGCGCTCATTGCGCGACCGGGCTCCCGGGTCAAGTCGTCGCCTTGACACCCCGGGACGTGCCTGCGAAATCCCGGGCGACCGCCCCCTCCCCATGGAACGCAACGGACGACAGGCCTGGCCCCCGGAGCTGTCCGAACCCTTGCGCGAGGTGGACCGCCTGCGCCGGGGAGGCCGCTACACGTCGGCGCTCGCGCTGGCCCGCTCGCTGGCGGAGGCGCATCCGGCGCAGGTGCGGGTGCTGGTGGAGGTGGGGCTGACGCTGGGCGTGTGGGGAGGCCAGCCGGCGGAGGCGCTGCCCTGGTACGACCGCGTGCTGGAGCTGGCGCCGGGCCACGTGGCCACGCGCTACCACCGGGCCCTCACGCTCGCCCGGCTGGGGCGGCACGCGGAGGCGGTGGAGGAGTTCGCGCGGGTGGAGGCGGCGGGGTTCCGCAAGGCGCTGGTGCTGCACATGAAGCGCGCGGAGTCGCTGGAGGCGCTGGGCCGGCTGACGGAGGCGGAGGCCGACTGGACGGCGGCCCTGGCGGAGGACCGGGGCAACCCGTGGCTGCTCCAGCAACGGGCCCGGTGCAGGGCCCGCGCGGGGCGGAAGGACGCCGCGGAGGCGGACCTCACCGAAGCGCTCGCATCCCAGCAGGGCGAAGCCGTGGACCCCGAGCTGCTTCACGAACGCGGCGTGCTCCGGCTCCAGCGCGGTGACGTCGCGGGCGCGCGCGCGGACTTCGACGCGGGGCTCCAGGCCTTCCGCGTGGGGGACCCTCCGTCGCTGTTGGACGCGCTCCGGCGGGGGCTCCAGGACGCCGGTTGACTACGCGTGCCCGGCTCGCACCGGGGCGGGGCGGGGCGCGCCACGGTTCGCGACGGCGAAGAGGGCGGCTCCGACGAGCGTCATCGCCACGGCGGCCCAGGCCGGCGCGAGGTAGCCATACCCGGCGGCGATGACCACGCCGCCCACCCAGGCTCCCGCGGCGTTGGCGATGTTCAGGGCGGAGTGCGACATGGACGCGGCCAGGGACGGCGCGCCGGGCGAGGCCTCCATCAGCCGCACCTGCACCGCGGGCGCGAGGAACTGCGCCGCGACGCCAATGAGGAACACCAGCGGCACCGCCGCCCAGGGTGATTGCGCCGTGAGCGCGAACAGGGTCATCACCACCGTCGTCGCCGCGAACCCCACCCACATCGCGACCGTCACCGAGTGGTCCGTGAGTCGTCCTCCCAGGAACGCCCCCACTGTCATGCCCACGCCGAACAGGGCGAGCACCCACGGCAGCGCGGACTCGGACATGCCCGACGCGAACGTCAGCGTCGGCGCGATGTAGCTGTAGACCGCGAACAGCCCTCCGAAGCCCACCGCGCCCACCAGCGACGTCCACCACACCTGCGGCTGCTTCAGCGCGGACAGCTCCTGACGGATGCTGCTGCCACCCAGCGACGCCACGTGCGGCACCCACAGCCAGAGGGCCAGCAGCGTCACCAGTCCAATGACTCCCACCAGCAGGAACGTGCTCCGCCAACCCAGCTGCTGCCCCAGGAACGTCGCCAGCGGGACGCCGATGATGTTGGCCACCGTGAGCCCGGCCATGATCAGCGCCACCGCGCGTCCCTTGCGCCCGGCCCCCAACAGCTCCGCACCCACGACGGAGGCCACCCCGAAGTAGGCGCCGTGCGGCAGGCCCGCCATGAACCGCGCCACGATGAGCGTGTCGAGCGTGGGCGCCAGCGCCGAGGCCGTGTTGCCCAGCGTGAAGGCCACCATCAAGAGCAGCAGCAGCGCCCGCCGCGACATCCGCGCGGTCACGATGGCGACCAGCGGCGCGCCCACCACCACGCCCAGCGCATACGCGGCGATGACGTGGCCACTCAGCGGAATCGTCGTCCCGAGCCCGCTCGCGATTTGAGGAAGGATGCCCATGGTGGCGAACTCGGTCGTTCCGATACCGAAGCCACCCAGCGACAGCGCCAGGAGCGCACGCCCTACGTGTTGCGTCTTCACGGTGTCCCCGTATCAGGTCGGCGGACACCTGTCGCTTCCCGCCTCAGCCCTCGCGGGGGATGGGCTCGAACTCGATCGTCTTGCCGTGGGGGCGCACGTAATAGAGGTGGATGCGCAGGTGCGGGTACGCCGTCTGCAGCTCCTTCGCGCCGAAGTGCAGGTCCTTCAGCTGCTGCTCCACGGCGATGTCCGGGCCCAGCGCGCCGTGCTTCGCGTGGTAGTAGCCGCACCCCGCGTGCGCCAGCAGCAGCACGTCCTCGATGTGATGGCCTTCGATGAGGAAGCTCGCGGCCTTCGTGAAGCCAGCGCTCTCCAGGTAGTCCGACGCCCAGCGGTTGAGCAGCGCGGGGCCTCCAGGGAGGGTGAGCGTGTCGATGCGTGAGTGGCCCAGGTGGCGGGCCAGGTCCTCCACGGCCTCGGTGAAGCGCCCGTCCGAGCAGTACACGGCCAGGGTCTTCGGGTGGACCGGCTCGAAGGCGACGCGGGAGACGTAGGGTGCGCTCATGCGCCCCAGGTTAATGGCTTCCGGTCCCCACGAAAGCGCGTTCCGTGGGAACCGGTGATGCGCCCCGTGTCAGTTGTGTTCCGGGAACGCGGCGGGCTGCCCCGTGCCGCCGTTGCCCTCGGGCTTCGGGCCGGCGTGCCGGTCCGCCTCTGACTCACGGTCCGGGCCCTTGTGGCGCAGGTTCTCGTCCTGGCTCTGGCCCTGGCGCTGGACCTGCTTCTCGTCTGGCTTCTTGGTCTCCATCTCGAGCCTCCGGTCGTTGGTTGAAGGAAGTCGTCCAAAGATGGGGGCGCCCGCGAAAATTGCCACGCGCTTTGCCTGCCCGCCCGGCTGCTCAGCGTGACGCGCCGAAGCCCTCCTGGAGCGCGGCCAGCACGGCGGGCTCCTGAGGGTTGTTGAAGTGGCGCCCGCCGGGGATGAGGCGCACCTCCGCGCCCAGGCGCTCCTCGAAGAGGCGCGTGTTGCGGCGGTGGTCGGACGTGAACGGGTCCGAGTCCGACAGCACCACCACGCAGCGGCGGAGCGCGGCGCGGATCCGCTCGAAGTCCATGGGCGTGTCCAGCCAGGGCCGCAGCGTGTCCCAGGGCTGGTCGACCTCGAACCAGCCCGCGACGAACACGGCGCCCTCCACGGTGTGGCCCGGCGGCAGCGCGGACAGGTAGCGCATCACGGCCTGACAGCCGACGCTGTGGCCCAGCAGCACGGTGGAGGGAGGCGGCACCGGGCCCACCTCCGCGGCGAGCGTGGACACCCAGCCGTCAATGGTGGGCGCGCCCGGCGTGGGCATGGCCAGCGTGCGGACGGAGTCGAAGAGGAGCGGCGGCGTGCGCAGCTTTTCCGTCAGCCACGGATAGAAGTCCGTGTCGGGGCTGCCGGCCCAGCGGGGGACCATGACGAGGGAGCGGGTCATGGCGCGGAAGTGTGCCACGGCCTCAGCCCTCGCGAACGGCCCGGGCCTCCAGCGCCGCGCGGGCCCGCTCCGCGAGCTTCAGGCTGTCCGGGAGCTCGCGGCCCAGGAGCTTCGGGACGCCCACCGCCAGCGCCACCGCGTTGCTGTAGAAGCACGCCTGCGCGCGCGACAGGTCCTGGAGCGGCAGCACACGCTCCACCACCGGGAGCCCGTCCACGGAGGCCATGGCCAGCAGCACCGCGCGCGCGATGCCCGGCAGGCACGGCGCGGACAGGGGCGGGGTGACGAGCGCGCCGTCGATTTGCACGAAGAGGTTGGCGGTGGGCAGCTCGCAGACCTCCGACGCTTCGTTGGTGAGCACGGGCAGCTGTGGAATCAGCGCGTGCTGCCGGAAGTACGCCAGGCCCTTGTGGTTCACCGTGCGCTCCGCGCGCCGGTACGCCCCGGCCTCCACGCCGTCCAGCTCGCGTCCCTGCTGGTGCAGGGCTTCCAGCTCCGGGGGGAACGGCCGGAAGGTGCACAGCACGTGGCCGTCGCTGACCGCGAGCTTGCCCACGCCGGTGAAGCGCGGGCCCATCGCCGCGTCCGTCGTGAGACAACGCCGCAGGGCTTCCCGCACGGCGTCCTCGTGGAGGAGCGCGGGCGGTGGGGCGCGCACGGCGGTGGGGAAGGCTTCAAGGCTTCCGCGCAGGCGCGACAGGTGCCTCGCGAGGAAGCGGGGCTGCCCGGCGTCGATGCGGAAGGTGGTGAAGAAGCCCGCGCCGAAGAAGAAGCCCTGGGCGAAGTCGTGCAGGCGCAGGTCCTCCCAGCGCTGGACGACGCCATCGACGGAGACGGTGGGGAACATGATCAGGTCTGGAGCGCGGCGGGAAGGGAGCCTTCTCGCCTCATTCTAGACTCGCGGACGCGCCGCCGCCCTGTGACAGGCTCGCGGAGGCCTCCGGGAGGGCGGGCAGCGTGAAGGAGAACGTGGCGCCGTGGCCCGGCGGGCTCTCCACCCAGACGCGGCCCCCGTGCGCCTCCACCAGCCCCTTGACGATGGCGAGCCCCAGGCCCGCGCCGGCCTTGCGCGCGTGGATGGCCTGCCAGAAGCGGTCGAACACGTGGGGCAGCGCCCTCGCGTCGATGCCCGGCCCCGTGTCCTCCACGCGGAAGCACACCTGGTCCCCCTGCCGCTCCGCCTTCAGCCGGATGCAGCCCCCGGGTGGGGTGAAGTGGATGGCGTTGCCCACCAGGTTCTGGAAGATGCGCACCAGCCGCGCCCGGTCCGCGCGCACGCGGGGCAGGTCTGGCTCGCACGTCACCTCCAGCCGCAGCGCCTTGTCCGCGGCCAGGAGCTCGTTCAGGGCCTGCACCTGGGAGAGCAGCCGCGGCACGTCCACCGGCTCCATGTCCAGCTGCGCGCGCCCGGACTCCACCCGCGCCACCTCCAGCAGGTCGTCGATGAGCCGCTCCATGCTGCCCACCACCAGGCGCACCTTGCGCAGCGCCTCCGCGGCTTCCGCCCCTTCGTGCGTGCGCAGCAAGCGCCGCTCCGCGGAGCGGGCCAGGAGGGTGATGGTGTTCAGCGGCGCGCGCAGGTCATGCGAGACGATGCCCAGCGTCTCGTCGCGCGCGGCGACGGCCTGCTTCTCCGTGCGGTACAGCCGCGCGTTCTCCAGCGCCAGCGCGGTCCGCCGCGCCAGCTCCGCCACCAGCGGCAGGCTCTCCGCGCCGTAGAGCAGGCCCGCGCGCGTGGACACCAGCAGGAGCACGCCCAGGGAGCGGTCCTGGAGGGCCAGCGGCACGGCCACGGCGGACTTGACGCCGGGGTTGTCCGGGCCGGCCTCCTTCAGGAGGAAGCCGGATCCGCTGTGCCGCGCCTGCTCCACGATTTCTCCCAGCTCGCCCTCCGCTCCGGGGACGCACGCCCTGCGCAGCGTGTCCCCCAGGGCGGGCGTCACGGCGGCGACCTCGGTGGCGGGCCCCTCCTCCAGGCAGCCTCCCCGCGTGGCGATGGCGCAGCCATCCGCGAGCGTGGGCACCGCGAGCGTCACCACGGTGCGGACGACGTTGCCGCAGTCCAGCGAGCGCGTGCTGGCGGTGCCCATGTCGGAGAGGAAGCGGCTCCACAGCTCGACGCGCCGCTTTTCGGTGATGTCCCGGAAGTAGACGGAGAGCCCTTCCGGGGACGGGTAGGCCACCACTCGCAACCAGCGGTGGTCCACGACCGAGGGTTGTTCCTCCTCCACGGGCACCTGCGCCGCCGTCGCCCGGCGCAGCAGGGACGTCATGGCCGCGGCTGGCGGGCCGGAGAAGACCTCTCCCAGCCGCCGGCCCAGCAGCGCCTCGCGCTTGAGGCCGAACTGGGTCTCCGCGGGCCGGTTCACGTAGGTGAAGCGCTCGTACCTGTCGAACGCGGCGAAGCCGTCGGTGATGCGCTCGAGCACCGCGTTCATCCGCTCGCGCGAGGCCTCCGCCTCCTCGCGGGCGACCTCCTCCCGCACCAGCCGCTGACGGGTCTCGTCGGCTTCGTGGCGGCCGGTGATGTCCTCGTGGGCCATCACGATGCGCAGCGGGCCGGCGCCGATGAAGCGCGTGGCGCGCAGGAGGAACCAGCGCCGCCTGCCGTTGCCGGGCTCGTGGCACGGGTAGTCCACGACGAAGGACTCGCTGCGGCCGGCGAGGATGGCGCGGATGCCCTGCGCCACGGCGGGCGCCTCCTCCGCGTTCTCGCCCTGGGCGTCCTCCGCCACCTCCAGGTAGTTCGCGCCCACGCCGCAGCGGAGGTCCGTGTCCGGGCAGCCGTTGTCGCGCGCGAAGCGCTTCCAGGCGGCGTTGACGGCGAGGATGGTGCCCCGGCCATCCAGGATGGCGATGTGCGTGGACAGCGAGTCGAGGGTGGAGCGCAGGAACTGCTCCGACTCATGCAGCGCCTGCTCCGCGCGCTTGCGCGGGCTGACGTCCCGGAAGCAGACGGTGAGGCCCTCCGAGGAGGGGTACGCCTGCACGTCGAGCCACGCATCGAGGGGGGCGTAATAGGCCTCGAAGTTGACGTTGACCTGGTCCTTGAGCGCCCGCTGGTACTCCTGCTCGATCAAGGAGCCGCGCGCTTCGGGGAATTCATCCCACACGAAGCGCCCGAGCAGCTCCTCGCGCGGGCGTCGCAGCAGCCACTCGCAGCGCGTGTTGAGGTAGGTGAAGCGCCAGGAACGGTCGAGCGCGAAGACGGCATCCGAGATGCGCTCCAGGGCGTCGAGGGCCTGGATGGTCGAGCCACCCTCGGGCGCGGTCCGTTCCTGGCCCTGTCGCACGGCCATTCCTTCTTGCTCCTCATGAGAGAGACCCGAAGGAAGTATGGGAGCCGCGGCCGCGCGAAGCCGCACGGGCCCGGCTCTCCGCTCGTGGGCCGGTTCCACCCGCGGGAGAGGAGCGCCCCCCTGCCCGCGGGCTTCGGTGCCGGAGGGCTACCGGGCCGCGGGCGCGAGCTGCCCGGGGCATTCCTCACTGAATCCCGTCTGCGCGTACGGGGTGAACCGGCCCGTTCGCAAGGGCGTGCTGCCGCAGAAGCACCGATCCGAGCCGACCTCCGTCGTGTACGTGGCGTCGCTGTAATAGATCGTCAGCGAGTCGGTCCTGCAGATGTAGTGCGCGCTCACGCCCCGCTCCTGCTCGGTGGCCGCGCGCTGCTCGGCTTCGTCCACGCCACAGCCCAACTGAAGTCCGACGACGGCAAGGCCCAGCATCAATGAACGGCGCATGGTGACTCCAAGGCGAGAGGGGGAACTGCCTGGACAGGCTCTCACGAGGGCTCGCGCGAGACCCCTCCCGCGGGCTGGGAGATGTCTGGTTTTGAGGGGTCGAAGCCGCGCCAGCCGCGTCACGGTGGACTCAGCCCGCGTTGCGGATGCCGTGCTCACCGGAGCGGTGGGCCAGCTGGAGGATTTCCTCCTCGGACAGTTGCTCGGTCTTGATGATATTGCGGTCCGCCTTGAGCTGTTCCACCTGGCCTTCCCGCAGGACGTGGAACTGGCCGGTCTTCTGGGGTGGCAGGCGGATCGCGGGATCCACGCGGGCCTCCGCGAACATGGGCTTGAGCTTCTTGAGCGCGACCTCTTCCTTCACGCGGCCCGCGAACCAGGCGCGCACGTTGTCGCGGCACTTGTAGTCCAGGTCACCGGGGCTCTGCGTCGCGAGCATCACGCCGACGCCCGCCGAACGCGCGCGGCGCAGCAGGTTCTCCATGGGCTGCTTCGTGGCGGGGATGCTCATGGCGGGCAGGTAGATGTCCGCCTCGTCGAAGAGGAGGACGGCCTGGAGCTTCGGGGACGGGTGCTGGCTGGCCCAGCGGTTGGCCTCCACCAAGAGCTGCGACACCCAGAAGAGGGAGCTCTGCAGCCCGCCCAGGAACTTGGTGCTGATGATGGTGAGCCGCGTCTTGCCCGGCACCTTCGCGGCGCCCAGTCCCAGCAGCTCGTTCATGTCGAGCTTTTCTCCGGTGTTGGAGAGCAGGGACTTCGCGTTGAGCCGCAGCGTCGCCAGGTCCTGGGCCAGCTTGATGAAGACCCGGTCATCCAGCCCATGTGCTTCCTGGACGAGCGCCATGTCCTGCGCGGCGACGAAGCGCTGGATGAGGTCCAGGGTGATCTCCTTCCCGGACGGACGCTGCACCAGCATCCGCAGCGCCAGGGCCAGCAGCGCCTTCGCGGCCTTGTCCTTCTGGCTGCTCTTGTACTCCAGCATGGTGGAGAGGGCGTCCGCCGCCTGCTGGAGGATCTGGTCGCGCTCCTCGGGCGGCAGGTTCTCGAGTCCCCGGGGCACGACGGGAATCGACAGCGGTCGTCCGTCCGAACGGCCCGGGGTGTAGAGCGCCACGTCCACGCGCTCGCGCAGGAGCTTGCGGCGCTCGAGCATCATCGGATCGTCCAGGGGCTCATCCCACGACGCATCGCGCGCATACGCGGCGAGGTCGCCCTTGCGGTCCACGAGGACGGCGGGGATGCCCTGGATCAACAGCTGTTCCACCAGGTTGAGCGCGAGCGTCGTCTTCCCGCTGCCAGGGCCTCCGAGGAAGGCGCTGTGCTGGGTGAGTTCGTTCGCCTGGATGTGGACGGTGTTGGCGAAGACGCCTTCGGAGACGCCCACGCGCATCTGGCCCTTGAGGGCATCGTCCTTCGGCTTGCTGGCGGGGGCAGGGGACCTGTCCGGCTTGACCGGGAGGATCTGGCTGGCTGGCGTCACCTCCCACTCGGACTCGCCGTCGGACACGACGGATTCCTTCACGGCGCCGGGCTTGCTCACCACGGGCGCGGGAGGCGCGTGCTTCTCCAGGGCCAGGAGGTCCGTGATGCCCTGGAGCCGCGTCACCGGACGCGCCACACGGCTCCAGGCGAGGAACGCGGTCTCGTCCTGCTGCTTGCGGAATGCTTGCAGCGCGAGCAGTTCCCGCAGGTCGCTGGGGCCCACCACCGCGCGCCTGCCGCCCTTGCGGTGGAGCACGGTGGTCTGCTCCGCCACCACGGTGCCCAGGCTGCCGGGAAAGTCCGTGGTGCGCACCAGCACGGGAAGGCTCCGGGCCGCGGCCTTGATGGCCTGGGTCATCTGCCTGCCCAGGGAGCCCCCCCTGGGGGTCTTGTTGCAGAGCGCGACATGCAGTTGCGCGTTGTCGGGCTGCACCGTGACGTCGAGCGAGTCTCCTTCGTCCCGGGCCTTCACCTTGAAGCGGTTCGGGTCGCCCAGCTCCTCCGCGCTGGCCTTGATGCTCCAGGCGAGCAACGCGGTGATGTCCGCCTCGCCTTCAGGTGCCTTGGACTTGAAGTTGGCCTTGAAGTCCGTCCAGGCCTGATCCAGGTCCGGCGCCGAAGGCGTCTTGGGTGGAACGGCGACCGGCTTTCCGGAGGACGGCTGCTTCTCCGGCAGAGGGAACTCCGCCGGCAGCTTGCCCTCCATGATGCCTCGCTCCCGGTACCGGTGGCAGGCATTGAG
The DNA here is from genome assembly GCF_003668885.1 of Corallococcus sp. AB049A. Taxonomy (NCBI): domain Bacteria; kingdom Pseudomonadati; phylum Myxococcota; class Myxococcia; order Myxococcales; family Myxococcaceae; genus Corallococcus; species Corallococcus sp. AB049A. The sequence goes on from NZ_RAWL01000226.1 coordinate 11,906, forward strand.
CACGTCGCGCGTGCGCTGGCCGCTCAGCAGGTCGAAGCCCTGGGACGGAATGGGGTAGGTGGGCTGGGCCGGGTTGAACGCGATGCCCTGCTGTTCGTACAGCGACTTCAACCGGCGGGCCGCGATGTCCCGCGCCGTTTGCGCGGTGGCGTTGAGCTCCAGGGCAACCGGCTCCGGATTCTGCTCGATGCGGTCAATCATCGCGCGGTTGAGCTTCACGCGCATCGCCTCCCAGAAGTCCGTCAGGCAGCAGACCACCACGATGGCCGAGGGCACCTGACCCGCCAGCGCGACCAGACTGCTCATCGCGCGGCGGAGCGAAGGCTCCATCTGTGGCCTCTCGTTGAAGTCCTTCATGTCCTCCACCTGATCAATGCAGAGGACCATCGCCTGTCCGAAGATGCCCATGAGCTGCCCCAATTGGGCGAGCATCCGGCTGGGGGACTCCTCGGTGGTGCGCGGCACCAGGTTGCCGATGATGGCCCGGTCCTCGGGCGACATCTCCTCGCAGCGCAGCCACTGCACGATGCGGTGGTGGAAGCGGGCCTCGCGGCGCTGGAGGCAGAGCAGGGCCCTCAGCAGGTTGACGTCGATCTGCCGGAACTCCGGATCCGCGTGCAGATCATCCGCGACCGCCCGGATGTTGCCGTGAAGTTCCTCGTCCTCCAGGACATCCTCATCCGGGATGTTGGCCGCGAAGATGTTTTTGCAGCGGCTCAGCACGGCCTGCGACAGCAGCATCAAGCCCGTCTCATCGACGCGGCCCTGGTCATACGGCTTCTCCAGGGAGTCGATGAACTCCGACAGGATGTAGCGGTCGTAGTGCGTCACATCGACGGTCATCGGCATGTAGCCGACGTAGCCCTGGTCCTTCTCGTGGACGCGGTTGCGGAAGGCCCGGACCAGGTGTGTCTTCCCGCTGCCCGAGTCTCCCGTCAGCAGGAGGATCTTCCCGGAGTCCGGAGCCGGCCGCAGGGTCGCGCGCTTCAGGAGTCGTTCGAACGCCGTGCGCGCCGGAGCGTTGATGGAGGGAACGTCGAACGGGTCCCTCTTCCACAGGGTCTGGCCCTGCTGGACGCTGTTGAAGATCTCGGGACCATCGGACAGGAACGCATTGAGACGGGCGTCTTGGGGCATGGTGGGCTCCTGCGCGTCGGGCTAGAGGACGACGAAATGGAAGCTGGCGCCGTACGAGCGCACTTCGGACTCGGCCACGTTCTGGGGGTCCATGACCGACAGCAGGTCCGCGCGCCCCAGGGACAGCTCACGCGCGCGGTTGGCCGCGAGCAGGGCCTCGTTGAACGCAGGGCGGTCCGCCCACTCCGGCTGCAATGCCTTCCACACGTGGGAGATGAAGACCTTGTTGTTTCCAAATCGACCCGACGGAGGCACCGCCTGCGCCGCGTCCATCACCCTCCGGGCGAACGACACGGTGTCCGTGGGCAGTGTCTTCCCAGGAGCCTCCGCCAGCACCCACTCCCGCAGCGCCGCCATCCGCACCACCTCCGCGTCCACCCGCGACGCGCCCACCGCGCGGGCGGCCAACTGCTCCACGCCGCGCTTCGGGTCGCTGACCTCCTGCTCCAGCAGCTTGCCCAGCAGGTGCGCCTGCACCGCGCGCAGCGAGAACGCCTCCTCCGTCTCCACGCCCAGCTGCCGCCACAGCAGCCGGTCGCGCACCTGCGCCAGCGTCGGCGTCTCCGGCCCCTCCACCCGGTGCGCCCGCTTGAGCACCAGCGCCCGCACGCCGTCCGCGTCCGACACGCGCGTCAGCGCCTGCTTGGAGGCCGGCAGCCCCAGGCCCTTCGCCAGCAGGTGCTGCTGCTTCACGCGCTTCCACGTGAGCCCCTTGGGCGAATCCACCCGCAGGAACCTCAGCGCCTGCTGACGCCCCGCCCCCGTCAGCGCCAGCCCCGAA
>NZ_RAWL01000227.1:0-13790 GCF_003668885.1 Corallococcus sp. AB049A
GCCCTGCCCCCGTGCGCGGACCGGGAGGCCGTGTCGCGCCGGCTGGAGGACACGGCGCGCTCGCGGCCTGACGCGTTCAACGCGGAGGTGAACCGGCTGGTGGAGGCGCTGGAGGGCGTCCCCCTGCCGCCAGGAAACTCCGGACAGACGCCGCCCGACCGGGCCCGGCAACTCTCCGTCTATCTGGAGGCCGTGTGCGCCCTGGACGCGGAGCCTGCGGTGTCTCCCGGCGTGGCAAGCGAACCGGAGCGGCTGCGCGCCATCCTCGACCGGCCGGAGTTCGCGAGGGCCCGGCAGCGCAACAGCGACCTGCTGACGCGCCTGTTGCACGAGCTGCAGAACTGGCTGGAGGGCCTCTTCGAGTCGCGCGGCGCGCAGGGCTTCGCGGTGGCGACGCGCGCGGTGATGCTGGGCCTGGCGTTGGCGGTGGTGCTGTTCGGTGTGCTGCGGGTGCGCTGGCGCCGCAACAGGAAGGCAGTCACCACGCCGGGTGTGGAAGGTGAAGCCGCGCCTCTTGAGCTGGACACGCCTGGAGAACACCTGGGCCGGGCGCGCACCGCGCTGGAGACGGAGGACGCGCGCGAGGCCATCCGCGAGGGATTGCTGGGCCTGCTGTCCACGCTGGAGCAGCGCAAGCTGGCGCGGCCGGACCGCGTGAAGACAAACCGCGAGCTCGCCGCGGAGCTGCCCTCTAGAGGCGCCCCCGCGCGCGTGACGGGCGAAGTGGAACGGCTGGTGGGCTGGTACGACCAGGCCTTCTATTCACTGGAGCCGGTGTCGCGCGAAGAGGCCACGCGCTTCGTGGAGTCGGTGGAGCAGTTGCACGGCTCGCTCGCGGAGGGCCGGCCGTGAGGAACGCGCGCGTCGCGGTCGTCCTGGGGTTGATGATCGCCGTGGCGCTGGCCGTGGGCCTGGCCTCGCATGAGGCCCCGCCGGACTCGCCTGTGCCGTCCGTCTCGAACCCGGGCCCTCTGGGGCTCAAGGCCTTGTTTGTCTATCTGCAGGAACGTGGACGGGACGTCAGCGCGCAGACGTCGTCCCTGGAGTCCATTCCTTCCGGCACTCGCACGCTGATCATCGCCGCGCCCCAGGCCCAGCCCATCACCAAGGAAGAGGTCTCCTCACTGGAGCGCTTCGTCCGGGGCGGCGGAACGCTCGTGTACCTGTCGCCTCACGCGCTGGGCATCCACCAGCCCGGCATGGAGGAGTGGCTGCACATCGTCTCGGGCGCGCTGCCCGGCACGAACCACCAGGGCCTGGCCTCCGAATGGGTAGACCCCGCCGGCGTCACCGTGGACGTGTGGCTGCCCGCGGGCCCGCTGCGAGACCTGTCCCTCTTGCGCGTGGCCCGGGACCGGAGCCTGCGCATGGAGCACGAGGACGCCGTGCCCCTGGCGGGCCTGGGTGGCGCGGGCGTGGTGTGGCGCTGGGGCCTGGGCCAGGGCGAGGTCTACGTCACAGCCGGCCCGGACCTCGCGGAGAACCGGCGCCTGGAGCTGCTCGACAACCTTCGCTTCTGGGATGCGCTCGCCGCGCGCGGGCCCCTGCGCTTCGACGAGTTCCACCACGCCGTCGTCACCCGCCCTCCCCTGTCCCAGGGACTCTGGGTCTTCATCGCGCAGAGCCTCGCCGTGGGGCTCGTCTACGTCATCTCCCGAGGCACCCGCTTCGGCGCGCCCCGGCCCGTGCGCGTGGAGCGGCACCGCTCGTCTCGCGAGTACGTGCGCTCCCTGGGCTGGCTCATGCGCCGCGCGAAGGTGGAGGCGGAGCTGCTGCCGGAGCTCGACACGGGCCTTCGCCGCCTGATGCACGAGCGCCTGGGCATCGCCCCCTCCCTGCCGGACGCGGAGGCCGCGCGCCTCCTGGAGGAGACCTGCGGCGTGCCCGCGCGCGACTACCTGGACGCGAAGGAGGACCTCGTGCGCACGCGCGAGAAGACTCCCATCCGCCCCGCGGACTACACCCGCCTCGCGCGCCGCTACGCCCTCCTGGAGCGCCGCGTGACGGGCCGCGCGGGTGGCCTCCAGGAATGACGAAGGCGCGGTGCCCGGGGCGCTCGCACGCTCCGGACCCGCGCCCTCCTGCCGCCCGACGGACCTACAGCTTCTTGCCCGCAGCGAGCATGGCCTCACCCACGTGCTGGCGGATCTCCGCCACGCGGGCCTCCCAGCTCTCGTGGAAGATCTTCTCCGCGCGCTCCCGGTTCGGGCCCGGGTTGTCCGCCAGCGCCGCGTTGACCTGCTTCACGTAGTCCTCCGGCGTGGTGGCGATGCGGCACAGGCCCACCTTGCGGACCTCCGGCAAATCAGACGACACCACCGGCAGGCCGGACGCCAGGTACTCGCGCACCTTCAGCGGGTTGGAGTTGAGCGTCAGCTCGTTGATGACGAACGGGTTGAGCGCCACGTCGAACGCCTTGTTGTAGCCCGGCAGGTCCGCGTACGGCTTGCGGCCCAGCATGTGGATGTTGGGCACCGCGCGCAGACGGCTGTCGTCGCAGTCCGGCGTCGTCTTGCCCACGATGACCACCGAGCCCTCCGGGTGCGCCTTCGCGCACGCGATGATGGCGTCCTGATCAATCCAGTCCGCCACCAGGCCGAAGAAGCCGATGATGGGCTTGGGCAGCTTCGCGATGTCCTCCGGAATCTTCGTGGCCGGGTCGCACGCCTTCACGAAGTGCGCGTGGTCCGTGCCGTGGCGCACCAGCACCGTGCGCGGGTTGAGGCGCTTCTTGTTCTCATACAGGCGCTCCGCGGACGTGATGCACATGTCCGCGCGGCGCAAGAGGCGCTCCTCCAGCTCCGCGATGTGCTTGCCGTTCGTGTCGCTGAACGCGGAGAACTCGTCCACGCAGTGGTACACGACGAAGTCCTCGCCCAGCGTGCCGGACACCGGCGCGGACGCGGGCAGGAAGCTCCAGGAGATGGGGCGCTCGAACTTCAGCTGCTTCATCGCGCGCAGCACCTGGAGCCGCAGCAGGTGGCGGTTCGCCTGGCGCACCCTCTCCGAGCCGTAGAACGGAATCGCCAGCGGCGCCAGCACGTGCAGGTTGGGCTCCACCTCGCGGATGCCCTGGGTGAACGTCTTCAGCTTCTTGATGATCCGCTGCGCGTCGTGCGCGTTCGCCTTGGGCGCGCGGTTGCCAATGCTGTTCACCCACAGCACGCGGTTGTCCCGCGAGAGGATCCGCATGATGTGGACCTTCGACAGCGGATCCCCATCCCAGTCGTTGGAGAACACCACCAGGTCCCGCCCGCGAAGGGCCCGCTTCGACAAGTCCATCTCTTCACTGCGCCGCATCGTCCACTCCTGAAGTCAAAAGTTCAGTGCTGAAGTCCCTGAAGCGCGCCTTGCGTCTCCGAAGGCGCCCCAACCCGTCCCCACTCCGTCACGCCGCGTTCACGGTTCCTGCACCTGCCATGCCGGACGGCATCAGCCCCGCGTACACGTCCAGCAACACCGGCCCCACGTCCGGGGCCATCACCTTCGCCGGGCCCGCGGCCAGCGCGTCGCGCACCGCCTGCGCCAGCGAGCGCTCGTCCCCGGCCTTGAACAACCGCGTCCCCTCCGGCCGCACGCACACGTCGCTGGCCACGCACGGCACGCCCAGGGCCAGCGCCTCGCGCACGGAGATGGAGTCCCCGTCGTGCGTCGTGGGCCGGATGAACACGTCGCTCCGGGACAGCAGCCCCAGCGCCTTCGCGTGCTCCAGCTCGCCCAGGTCCTCCAGGAGCCCCGCCACGCCCAGCTCGCGCGCGTCGCGGATGAATTCTTCGGAGCGCGTGCCCGGACCGAACAGCGCCAGCCCCACGCCCGGGTGCGTCTCCGCCACCTGCTTCAGCGCGCGGAACATCTGCTTGCGCCCATAGACAGGTGACGGGTGGTGCGCCATCGCGAGCAGCGGGCTGCGCCGGGCCCGCGCGGCCTCCACCTCCGGCGTCACCGGACCGGGCCGCACCTGCGAACCGCAGAAGGCCGGATGCACCAGGACCTTCTCCTCCGGCACGCCGCACGCGACCACCGCGTCGCGCACCGCCGGGGAGACGGCAATCACCCGCGCGTAGCCCGCCAGCGCCGTGCGCGCGAACACGCGCCGGGACTGCGACTCCGCCAGGTAGTCCGGAATCAACCCGGAGTGCAGCGTGATGACGCGCGGCGAGCGCGGTCCGGGCATGGTGCCCACCAGCGCCGCCAGCACCCACGCCTTCGGGTTGTTGCCGCTGGTGTGCAGGTGGACCGTCCAGCCCGCGGAGGTGAATCCCGCGAGCCGCAGGCCGAAGGCGGCGGCGCCGTTGACAGGAAGGACGTCCGGAGCCGGCCGGCCACCCTTCCCGATATCGAGCACCTTCGCTTCGACCCCGCGGTCGCGCAGAAATTGATGGAGTTGACGGACGTGGATGGCCACGCCCCCGTACGGCGGCGGGTAGTCCCCGACGAGCAGCACGCGCATGAAGGAAGCCCTCTTCGTGAACGAAGCGAAGTGCCTAGCGCGCGGACGCCTGCGCCGAGGGACGGGGAACCTGGGTCAGCTTCGGCGGCGTGCGCGCGGGCAGGAGTCCCATCTCACGCTGGTACGTGGTGAGCGGATCCGCGTCCTGACGGATGACCTTCGCGGGAACGCCCGCGACCACCGCGCCCGAGGGCACGTCCTTCACCACGACGGCGTTCGCGCCAATCACCGCGAAGTCGCCCACGTGGATGTTGCCCAGCACCTTGGCGCCCGCGCCGATGCGCACGTAGTCGCCAATCACCGGCGCGCCCTCCAGGCCGGAGCGCCCGCCAATCGTCACTTGCTGCGAGATGAGGACGTGACGGCCCACCTTCGCCGCCTTGTGGATGACCACGCCGATGCCGCCGTAGCCCAGCTGGGTGCCTTCGCCCAGCTCCGCGTCCTCGGGGATGTAGGAGCTGTGCAGGTAGTAGATGGCCTTGCGCAGCACGGCCGGCAGCAGCGGAACCCCGCGCTTCTTCAGCCCGTGAGCCACCCGGTACAACGTCATCGCGTCGAATCCCATCACGCCTCTCCTCGCCCTCACCCGAACTCCGTTGCGCCCGGAAGGTAGGTACCCACGCGTGGGGAGGGAAGTGCCCCCCACGCGTGCGGTACCCGACGGTGGATCAGCCCGCCCGCCGGGGACGCAGGGACTGCAGCGCGCTCCACGGGCGAACGCCTTGCGCATACAGGCCCACCACGTACCCAATGACGAAGAGCAGCCCCGCCACCGCCAGCGGCAGCACCCGCCACAGGAAGCCCGCCGGCAGGTTCACCCACGTGTCGTGCACGCCGGAGCGAAGCAGGAAGATGCTCCCGCCCGCCGCGACCGCCGCCAGCGACGCCTGGCCCAGCTCCCGCCACGGGATGACGTCCTTGAGCCCCAGCTTGCGCTCGGGCGTGGACAGCGCCCTGGGCACGCGGATGAGCAGCATCCCCTTGCCCACCATCTCCGCCAGCGCCCAGGACGCGATGCCGCCCATCATCCCGAAGTGCTTCACGCCGAACCACAGGAGCGGCACCGTCACCACCGCCTTCACCAGGTACGAGGCGAAGATGGCCCGCGTCTGCCCCCGGGCCCGCAGCGTCCCGTCCATGGGGAGGATGGACAGCACCACGCCCAGCACGCTCACCCGGAAGATGGGGACCGCGGGCAGGAACTTCTGGCCGAACATGGCCCCCACGAACTCCGGCGCCGCCGCGAAGAGGAACGCCGCGAAGGGCAGGAACACGTACGCCAGCTTCCCGGCCGCCTCCCGGAAGGCCTCCACGCCCTCCTCCAGCCGGCCCTCGCGCTCCAGTTCGCCCAGGCGCACCATCAGCACCTCGCTGGTGGGCGTGTAGAGCAGGTCCACCACCGGCAGCTGGAAGCAGCCCACCCGGTAGAGCGCGTACACCGCGGGGGCCACCACGCCCGCCACCGCGTACATGTGCGCGTTCTGCTGGGGGATGGCCAGGCACATCGCGGCACCGAACGGCGCCGCGTACACCAGCTGCTCCTTGAACAGCTTCCAGTCCACCAGCGGACCGGTGGAGCCGCGCAGCGACACCACCCAGGTGGCCACGTAGCGCAGGCCCGCGAAGCAGGCCACGGCGATCATCATCCCGTGCAGGGAGAAGCCCAGCAGCGGCGGCAGCACCATCACGCCGGAGCGCACCGCGTCCGACGCCAGGTACACCACCGCGGACGCCTTCGTCTTGCCCTGGCTGGTGAGCGAAATCTCCAGCGGGTAGCTGCCCAGGAAGAACGCGGTGTAGGCCGCCAGCGCCGCGCGGTGATCCATCAGCGCCGGGTTGTTGAAGTAGGCCGCGACATGGCCCAGGAAGAACCACACCAGCCCCGCGGCCACCACGCCCGCGCCCGTGACGAAGAGCAGCGCATGGCCCAGGTAGGGCCGCTTCGCCTCCGCGCGGGGCAGGAAGTAGTAGAGGCTCTGCGCCACGCCGAACGGCAGCACGTACGACAGCGTCGTGGCGATGAGGAACAGCTGGTAGTAGGTGCCGTACTCGTCCAGGTGCAGCACCCGGGCGAGCACGAGCGGAATGGACAGCGTCAGCCCGGCGGTGAACAACCGGGCCAACACCAACGGGCCGGCCCGTCCCAGGAAGGACGCGGCCGGCTTGGGTGACGCACTCACTGGAGCTCCTCCGGCTTCGCCGCCTCCGGGGCAAGGGCCACGTTCGGCGCCACCACGACCTGCGCACCCGTCACCGCGGCCGCAACCCGCGGGTCCGTCACGAGCACCGGAGCTGTCACGTCCACGACTTCCACCGGCGTCGCCTTGGCGAGCGCGGCCTCCGCGGCGGCCGCCTCCTGGACCAGGATGTTGGGGGCGCCGCTGACGGCCGCGGACAGGATGTGCGGGCGGTGGCCCAGCACCGGGTGGCTCATGCCCAGGACACCGAAGCAGTCATCGAACTGGCACACCGTGAGCGCCGACGAGTAGTCCCCCATCATCCCCAGGCTGAAGTTCTCCCACATCACCTTGCGCTTGAGGGCGAACGGGTCGCCGCCCACGCGGTTGGGCAAATCCTCCGTGGTGACGCCCGAGCGGAAGCCGTTCGCCTGGAGCACGCGGATCATCTCATCCGAGTACCAGCCGTTGCAGTACGCGAAGTCCTTCACCTGGATGCCGACCTCGCGCTCGATGGTCTCCTTGGACTCGACGATCTCCTTCTCCACGACGGACGTGGGCTCCAGCGTCAGCACCGTGTGGCCCAGCGTGTGCGCGCCGAACTCGAAGCCGTCGCGCGCCATCTGGCGCACCTCGTCCCAGTTCATCACGTCGCCCTGCTCGGGCATCAGGTCCGAGCCGCCGCCCAGCTGCTGCTCCAGCGCGTCGATGATGCCGGTGAGCACGCGCGTGGGGTGCTCGCCAATGAAGTCGTCCAGCGCCGCGGACGTCGTCTTCTGCCCGGAGAGGATGGGCCCCAAGAGCTGCACGGACGGGCCGGGCATGGTGCTGTAGTCCGGACGGAAGCGGCGCTCCTGCACGCAGCGCAGCAGGTGGAACAGCCGGTCGTGGTTGAAGCGCTTGTCCGTGTTGATGAAGGCGGTGGGCAGATAGGTGATGGCCGGCACGCCCATCTGCTTCAGCACCGGGTACGCGTACCGGTACACGTCGCGGTAGCCGTCATCGAACGTCACCACGAACAGGTCCTTCTTCGCCGTGCGCCGGCCCGCCATCACGTCCACCGCGTCGCCCAGGCTCGCCAGTTCGAAGCCCGCGGCGTGCGCCTGCTCCAGGTGGCGACGGAACGTCTCCTGGGAGATGAGCAGCCCCGGGATGGAGCGCTGCAGCTCCCCGGTGAAGTCGCTCACCACGCGGTGGTAGCTCACGATGAGGATGCGCCGGCCCCCCGACTGCGAACGGCGGTACGCCGCCATCGCCTTGCGCACCCCGCTGTAGTGGAGGAATCCCGCCGCCGCCGCCTTCGCCGCCCGCCGCAACACCTTCCCAGCCATCACGCCTCCCTCGCGGCTTTCGCCGTCTGCCCGCTCCCCCCATTGGAACGAGCCCCGGCCCGCGTGACTGCATGCTGGATGCCAGGGCAGCCAGGTGCTCGAAACCCCTCGTAACCCTGGGAAACCCCGTGCCCCGGAGGGCAGGAAGGCCTCTGTAGGGGTCGTACCTGGGTGTACCAGGGCAGCCGGGCGCCCACCCATGGCGAAAACCTTTCAGTCCCCCGCCGGAAGCGACGGAAGAAGCAGGCGTAAAAACTTCTTGTCCTCGTGCGAGCGACCCCGGGGGTTTCACTGGTGAACAGGCGCTTTTAAGGCTACGAAACGGCCCGCCGATGCCCCCTCTCCCCTCTGGATCAGCGCCCGCGATCGCCCTCCACGACGTGAGCAAGCGCTATGGGCGTCGGTGGGCGCTGGCGCGGCTCACCTACGCCCTGCCCGCCGGCCGTTCCCTGCTGCTCACCGGCCACAACGGCTCCGGGAAGACGACGCTCCTGCGCCTCATCGCCACCGCGCTCGGGCCCACCGCGGGCCGCGTGGAGGTGCTGGGCCGGGACGCCGTGAAGGACCGTGACTCGGTGCGCCGAGACGTGGCGCTCCTGTCCCACGCCAGCTTCCTCTATGAGGATCTCACCGCGCAGCAGAACCTGATGGTGCTGGGGCGCCTGTTGGGCGTGGACGCGCCCCAGGACGTCGCGGACGCGCTGCTCAACCGGGTGGGCCTCAACCGCCGCACGGACAGCCCGGTCCGAGGCTTCAGCGCGGGCATGCGCAAGCGCCTGGCCATCGCGCGGCTCCTGATGAAGGCTCCGGCCCTGGCGCTCCTGGACGAACCCTTTGGCGAATTGGACCCACAGGGCATCCAGGACATGGAGGGCGTCATCGCGGAGCTGAAGGCCGGTGGAACGACGGTGGTCCTGGCCACGCACCTCATCGAACAGGGCCTGAGCCTGTGCGAGGAGCGGCTGCACCTGCAGGACGGCCGGGCGGTGGTGGCATGAGCGCGCCGAAGCCGAGGCGTTCCCCGGGCCTGCTGGCGACGACGCTCGTCCTGCTGCGCAAGGACCTGCTCATTGAATGGCGCACCCGCGCGCGGCTCAACGCGCTGGTGTTCTTCGCCATGGCCACGCTGCTGCTCTTCTCCTTCGCGCTGGGCCCGGACACGAAGCTCTTGGAGCGCAACGCGGGCGGCTACCTGTGGCTGGCCATCCTCTTCGCCAGCGTGCTGTCCCTGGGCGAGTCCTTCCGTGTCGAGACGGAGAACGCCTGCCTGGACGGCGTGCGGCTGGCCCCGGCGGACGCGCGCGCCATCTTCCTGTCCAAGGCACTGGGCAACGCCCTGCTGCTCCTGGCCCTGGCCGTGGTGCTGGTGCCCGTGATGGTGGCCCTGTACGGGGTGCGCATCGTCACCGGGGTCGGTGACCTGGCGGGCATCCTGGTCCTTGGCAGCCTGGCGCTCAGCGCCCCGGGGACCGTCTACGCGGCCATCTCCAGCAATGCGCGGGCCCGGGATGTGCTGCTGCCTCTGCTATTGTTCCCGCTCGTCATCCCGGCCCTCCTGTCCGCTGCCAAGGGGACCACGCTCGTACTCCAGGGTGACCCGATGCAGCAGCTGGGCTCATGGCAGGGGCTGCTGCTGGGGTTCAATCTGATTTACTGGGGCGTAGGCTTCGTGCTGTTCCCCCGCGTCATCGAGGACTGAAGGATGAACAAGTTCGTCAAGTTTGGCTTGCCGGCGCTGACGCTGGCACTGCTGGGCGCGGGCTGGTGGCTGGGCCTCGCGTGGGCGCCGCCGGACCGCGAGATGGGCGAAGTGCAGCGCATCATGTACGTCCACGTGCCGCTCCAGTGGATGGCCATGATGGCCATGTTCATCAACTTCGTGGCCGCGGTGACGTACCTCATGCGTCAGTCGTGGAAGACGGACGCGATGGCGGAGGCCTCCGCGGAGGTCGGCCTGCTCTTCGGCACGCTGGGCATGATCACCGGCTCCATCTGGGGCCGCCCGACCTGGGGCGTTTACTGGTCGTGGGATCCGCGCCTGACGTCGGAGGCCATCCTGCTGGTGTCCTACACGGGCTACCTGGTGCTGCGGCGCTTTGTCGAAGACCCGGAGAAGCGCGCGGTGTGGAGCGCGGTGGTGGCCATCATCGGGGCCATCAACCTGCCCATCGTGTGGTTCTCCGTGCGCTGGTGGCGCAGCCTCCACCAGGTGCAGTCCAGCCCCAAGACGGTGGATCCGCAGATGGTGCTGCCCTTGCGCGTGTCCGCGTTCGGCATGCTGGCGCTGCTCATCCTCTTCATGGTGCACCGCTACCGCATCGCGCTCGCGGAGCGGAAGGCGGAGGTGGCGCTGCCGGAGGCGCTGCCCACGGATGACCCCGCGCTGCGCGCATCCCATTCCTCGAAGGTGGCCTGAACATGACCTCGCTGACGTCTTTGATGCTGCTGGCCCAGGTGGGCAGCGGCCGGCTCCAGGGCGGCTGGGGCTATGTGTGGGCCTGCTACGGCATCTCCGTGGCCGCCTTCGTGCTCTACTCTGCGTCCCTCTGGGCGCGCCGTCCCCGCGCCACCGACTCGAAGGAGTGAGCCCATGACGCCCGTCAACCGCAACCGTCTCATCGCGCTGGGAGCCCTGCTCTTCGCCGGCGCTGGCCTGGGCTTCATCGCCTTTGGCAACATCGGGGACAACCTCGTCTATTACTGGAGCCCGTCGGAGCTGCTCTCCAACGGCGACAAGGCCTACACGGCCACCATCCGCCTGGGCGGCGTGGTGCAGCCGGGCAGCATCCAGTGGAACGAGGGCCACACCACGCTGGACTTCCGCGTGGCGGACGGCCCGGACGCGGACGCCAAGAGCGTGCACGTGCGCTCGCTGGAGACGCCCCCGCAGATGTTCCGCGAGAAGATCGGCGTCGTGGTGGAGGGCACCTACGACAAGTCCGGCGTCTTCACGTCGAACCGGCTGATGGTGAACCACTCCAACGAGTACCGCGCGCCCAAGGAAGGCGAGGAGCCGCGCAAGTGGCAGGACACGCTGGCTGAAGGCGCGACCACCGCGACCGCGACGCCGCCGGGGGCGCCGTGAACGGAATGCTGGGCTATGGGCTGGTCCTCGCGGGCCTGGCCTTCGCTGCGTTCGGCGCCATCCTGGGCCTGGTGGGCGGCATGCGCCGCAACGACGCCAGCTACCCCTGGGTGCTGCGCGCGGTGTGGGGCTTCGCCGCGTGCATGGTCGGCAGCAACCTGGTGATGGTGGAAGCGCTCATCAACCACGACTTCAGCGTGAAGTACGTGGCCCAGGTGGGCAGCCGCGCCACGCCGCTCATCTACACCATCGTGTCGCTGTGGAGTGCGCTGGAGGGGTCCATCCTCTTCTGGGGCCTCATCATGGGCGTGTACCTGGCGGCGTTCGCCTTCGTGCACCGCAAGGAGCACGCGCGCTACATGCAGCTGGCGCTGGGCACCATGCTGGCCGTGGGCGTCTTCTTCGCGTTCCTCATCGCGGGCCCCGCCAACCCCTGGGGCGCCGTGTCGCCGGTGCCGGCGGACGGTCCGGGCCCCAACCCGCTTTTGCAGAACCACTTCCTGATGATCATCCACCCGCCCATGCTCTACGCGGGCTACGTGGGCATGACGGTGCCGTTCGGCGTCGCCGTGGCGGGCCTGCTGCGCGGGGAGATTGGTGAAGCGTGGATGGCGCCCCTGCGGCGCTGGACGCTCATCGCGTGGATGTTCCTCACGCTGGGCATCGTGCTGGGCTCCTGGTGGGCGTACGCCGTATTGGGCTGGGGCGGTTACTGGGCGTGGGACCCGGTGGAGAACGCGTCCTTCCTGCCGTGGCTGACCGCGACGGCGTTCATGCACTCCACCATGGTGCAGGAGCGTAAGCGGATGCTGAAGCTGTGGACGCTGAGCCTCGCGCTCGCGTCGTTCGTGCTCACCATCCTGGGCACGTTCATGACCCGCTCCGGCATCTTCAACTCGGTGCACTCGTTCACCCAGTCGGACATCGGGCCCACGTTCCTGGTGTTCATCGCCATCCTGCTGGTGGTGTGCATTGGCCTTTTGGCCACGCGCGGCCACCTGCTGGCGCCGGAGGGCCGGCTCTCTTCGATGATGTCGCGCGAGGCGAGCATCCTGGTGAACAACCTGGTGTTCGTGGCCATCACCTTCACGGTGCTCCTGGGCACGCTCTACCCGCTGGTGTCGGAGGCCGTGCGCGGCATCCGCGTGAGCGTGGGCGAGCCGTACTTCAACAAGATGGCGGTGCCGGGCGGCATCGCGGTGCTCTTCCTCATGGGCGTGGGCCCGGTGCTGCCGTGGGGCACGCCGGACAAGGCCACGCTGCGCCGCCAGTTCATCATCCCCGCGGCGGTGGGCGTGGTCATCACCATCGCCTGCTACGCGGCGGGGCTTCGCGGCGTGTATCCGCTGCTCACGTTCGGCCTGGGCGGCTTCGTCACCGTCATCACGCTGCGCGAGCTGGTGGTGCCGGTGCGCGTGCGCATGACGGAGCGCAAGGAAGGCTTCGTCACGGCGGTGGCCACGGCCACGAGCAAGGCGCGCCGGCGCTTCGGCGGCTACGTGGTGCACCTGGGCATCGTCATCATCATCGTCGCCGTGGCGGCCTCCAGCGCGTACGTGAAGCACACGTCCGGCACGCTGAAGAAGGACGGCACCATGATGCTGGACGGCTACCAGCTGAAGTACCTGGGCCTGTCCAGCGGCGAGGAGCCGCACCGCACCTACGTCGCCGCGCGCCTGGAGGTGACGGCGCCCAACGGCGACGTGAGGGAGCTGCGCCCGCGCATGAACTACTACGAGCGCAGCACGGACCCCGTGGGCACGCCCGCGGTGCGTGAGTCGCCGAAGGAGGACCTGTACATCTCACTGATGGCCTTCAGCGAGACGACGGGCACGGCGAGCTTCAACGTCTGGGTGTTCCCGCTGGTGGGATGGATCTGGTACAGCCTGCCGCTGCTGCTGCTGGGGACGCTCATTGCCGTGTGGCCCTCCCGCAAGGCGGCGGTACTGCGCACGGACACGGCGCCGGTGGGCGCGGCGCCTCCCCTTCCGGGCACGGACGCCGAGCGGGGTGCGGCATGACGCGCTGGCGGCTTCCGCTGCTGTTCTCCGCGGTGGGCGCGGCGCTGCTCTTCGTGCTCTTCCAGGGCTTCGGAAGGGATCCGCACGAGGTGCCCTTCATGCTCAAGGGCGCGCCCGCGCCGGACTTCACGCTCAAGCCGCTGACCGGCGGCGACCCTGTGAAGCTGGCGGACCTGAAGGGCCGCCCGGTGGTCATCAACTTCTGGGCGTCGTGGTGCGGGCCCTGCAAGTACGAGCACCCGGTGCTCGAGTGGGGCGCGCGCGAGCTGGGCGCCCAGGCCGTCTTCATGGGCGTCGTCTTCGAGGACACCGAGCCCAACGCGCTCGACTTCCTGCGCCGCATGGGGGCCAGCTTCCCGCAGCTGATGGACGAGCGCTCGCGCATGGCCGTGGACTACGGCGTCGCGGGTGTGCCGGAGACGTACTTCATCGACGCGCAGGGCGTCATCCGCGGCAAGCACGTGGGGCCCATTGATCCGCAGACGCTGGCCACCCGGGTGAAGGAGCTGTCCCAGCCCGTGGCCGGTGCCACCGCGGAAGCGGCGCGGCCGGACTGAGTCAACACCGCCCGCTCGGAAGGCTGGCGCCCGGGAGCCCTCGAGGGACTCCTGGGCCCGCCTCGCGGGAGGTGTGGCATCCGTAGTAAGTCCCTGCTGTCGGCGTCGTGCGCGAGGGCTTCCCCCGGCCCCGCTCCAGCGAGGTGGACTTCCCATGCAGTGCCCCGAG
>NZ_RAWL01000228.1:0-13775 GCF_003668885.1 Corallococcus sp. AB049A
GCCCAGAGTCCCCCACCCCGGCTGTCCATCCTTCGTCGGCAAGGGCGCGATGCCCACCTTGCCCCGGATGGGAGAGCCCTCCGCCTGCGCCTCGCTCCACGCATAGGGCCAGTTGCGCATGAACACCGCGCGGCCCTCCTGGAACACGCGGCGGGACTCCTCCTCGCCAAAGCCCGTGACCGTCTGCGGGGACAGCCCGTCCGCGATGAGCCCTTGCAGGTACGCCAGCGCCTCGCGCGCGGGCTCCGTCTCCAGGAGCACGCGCCCGTCCGGGCCCAGCGACTGGCCGCCATGGCCCCAGATGGCCTCGTACACGTTGCAGGTCAGGCCCTCGTACTGCCGGCCCTGCCACACGTAGCCCTGGATGCCGGGCGCCTTCGCCATCGCGTCGCGGGTGAAGCGCCGCAGCTCCTCGTAGGTGCGCGGCGCGCGGGGCACCAGGTCCGTGCGGTAGTAGA
The DNA here is from genome assembly GCF_003668885.1 of Corallococcus sp. AB049A. Taxonomy (NCBI): domain Bacteria; kingdom Pseudomonadati; phylum Myxococcota; class Myxococcia; order Myxococcales; family Myxococcaceae; genus Corallococcus; species Corallococcus sp. AB049A. The sequence continues at coordinate 459 of NZ_RAWL01000228.1, forward strand.
GGACGCCCACGTCCACGTACCAGGGCACCGCGTACGTGCGGCCGTTCATCACCACGGCGTCCACGGGCCCGGGCAGGAACTCCTGGCGCAGGCGCTCCGGAGGGAAGTCCTCGGACAGGTCCGCCACCCAGCCCGCGCGAGCGAACTCCGGCACCCAGACGACGTCCGCCACCAGCACGTCGAAGTCCGTGGCCCCGCCCTGCAACGACGTGAGGAAGAACTGGTGCGCCAGGTCGGACGCGTTGGGCAGCGCCTCCGTCACCAGCTCCACGTCCGGGTTGGCGCGCTCGTACCGCGCCAGCAGCTCACGGAACGGCTTCGGGTCGCCCCACAGCGGCTGGAACTTGAAGACGATGCGCGTGCGGCCCCCGGTGCCCGTCTCCTCGGACGAGCGCCGGCAGCCCCCCACGGCGAGGCCCAGCGCGACGACGAGGACGAGGAGGCGGCCCATGCGCCCGGATGACTCCAGCGCGCGGGCCCACCGTCAACGACAAGCCCCGCCGCCGGTCATCCAGGTGACACGGGCACCAGGCCTCCCAGCCCTGGAGCCGGCGCGAACAGCCGCCGGGCGGTCGCCCCCACCGCGCGGCACGCGAGCGCATCCACCGCGCCCCCCACCAGCCCACCGGCCAGCGGCACGACCTTCGACAGGTTCACGACGCCCTTCTGCGACGCCTTGCTCACCAGCCGGAAGCCCACCGCGCGGTTGATGCTGCTCAGCGCGTGCTTCGGCACGGCCTCCAGCGCGCGCATGCCCAGCTGCTGGCTGACTTCAATGCCGGCCTGCTTCACCACTTCCTTTCCAATGTCCCCCACGATGGCCAGCAGCGTGAGGGTCCGCACGCGGTCCTCCTCCACGTCGTGTCCATGGATGCGGGCAATGGCGCCCACCAGCCGCGCCTGCACGGCCCATGACACCCCCAGGCCCGCGGGCAGCGACACCGGCAGCGTCAGCAGGCCACCCAGCCCGGACAGGAAGCCCGTGGTGAACAGCTTCCCCGTCTCCCAGTGGATGAGCGAATCGATGCGCGCTTCATGGCTCGCATAGCGCGTGTCGCGCAGGTACTCGTCCGCCAGCCCCGTCGCGCTGCACAGCGGCCCCAGGCCCTCGAAGCCCGCGTCCAGCACGGCGTTCACGACCTCCAGCGGCTTCGACATGCCTCCACCTTCCCGTCGGGGGACAGCGGCTACGGCGACGCCGTGTCCCGGGTATACGAACGCGGCAGGCGCACGGTGAACACCGTGCCCTCCTCCGCGGAGGACCGCGCGTCCACCGTTCCACCGTGCGCCAGCACCAGCTGCCGCACGATGTAGAGCCCCAGCCCGATGCTGCGCTCGGAGCGGCCCAGCGTCGTCCCGCGCTGCAGGGGCTCGAAGATGCGCGGCAGCATCTCCGGCGGAATGGGGTCGCCCCCGTTGCGCACGTGCACCACCACCGAATCCGGCTCGCCCCGGCTCTCCACGCGCACCGGCGTGTCCTCCGGGCTGTACTTCAGCGCGTTGCCCAGGATGTTGGACAGCACCTGCGCCATCCGGTCCGAATCCCACGCCCCCTGCCCGTCCCCCTCGTGCTCCATCTGGATGGTGCGCTCCGGATGCGCCGTGCGCGCCTCCTCCACCACCTGCAACGTGAGCGCGTGGAAGTCGCACGGCGCCGCCTGCACCGGGATGCCGCCGCCCATGCGCGCCTGCGTGAAGTCCAACAGGTCGCGGATCATCCGCGTGGCCCGCTCCGCCGCGGACAGGATGCGCGCCGCCGCCTTCGCGTTCCACGGCTGGATGTCGTCACGCCGCAGCATCAGCGACGCGCCCGTGAGGATGGCGCCCAGGGGGTTGCGAAGGTCGTGGCTCACGATGCCAATCAGCTGCTGCTCGAACTCCACCCGGGCCTGCGCCTCGTGCACCAGCTTCTGCCGCTCCTCCTCCGCCCGCCGGCGCTCCGTGATGTCGCGCATGGCGCCCACGATGCGCCGCGCCTCCCCGCTCTGCCCGCGCAGGATGGAGCCCTGCGCCGCCACGTACGCGTAGTCGCCATCCCTGCGCAGCACGCGGTACTCGTCCTGCCACCGGTCGTCGTCCGAATCGAACGCCCGCTGCAGCCCGGACAGCACCCGCTCGCGGTCCTCGCCGTGGATGTGCCGGCGCCACCACCCTCCGTCCGCGCCCACCTCCTCCAGCGGGAAGCCGAAGACCTCCTCCGTCGCGTCGCCAATCCAGTGCATCGCGTCCGTCTGCAGGTCCAGGTCCCAGATGGCGTCGAAGCTCGCGTGCGCCACCAGCTGGTAGCGCTCCTCGGAGCGGCGCAGCGCCTCCTCCGTGCGCTTGCGCAGCCGCACCCCTTCCGCCTCGCGCAGCGCCCGCCGCACGCTGGGGCCCAGCCGCTCCAGCCGGTCCTTCAGCACATAGTCCGTGGCGCCGCGCTTGAGCAGCTCGATGGCGCGGTCCTCGCCCAGCGCGCCGGACACGAAGAGGAACGGCGTGTCCGGACACACGGCCTGGGCCGCCTCCAGCGCGCTCATCCCGTCGAAGCCCGGCACGTTGTAGTCGGACAGGATGAGGTCGAACTTCCCCTTCTCCAGCGCCGCGACGAATGCCGCCCGCCCCTGCACGCACTCCAGCGTCGAGGGCAGCCCGCCCTCCTCCAGCTGAGCGGCCACCAGCTGTGCGTCCAGCGGGCTGTCCTCCAGCAGGAGGATGGACAGGGGCCGCTCCGCCGATGGCAGAGTCGTCAGGTCCAGCGCGGCACCGCCGCGACCGCTCATTTCGAGGCTCCGGATGCGCCGGGTGAGCCCGGCGGCGGCTGGTTCACCACCGCCCAGAACAGCCCCAATTCACGCAGCGCGGACACGAAGTCCGGGAAGGCCACCGGCTTCACCACGTACGCGTTCACGCCCAGGCCGTAGCTGCGCGCCAGGTCCCGCTCCTCGCGCGACGAGGTGAGCATCACCACCGGCACCGCCTTGAGCTCCGGGGCGCCCTTCACCTTCTCCAGCACCTCCAGCCCGTCCACCTTCGGCAGCTTCAGGTCCAGCAGCACCACCGCCGGGTGGCCGTCCTGCCGGTTCGCGTACTCGCCCTTGCGGAAGAGGTAGTCCAGCGCCTGCTGCCCGTCGCGCACCACGACGACCTCGTTGGCCAGGTGCACCTCTTCCAGCGCCGCCAGCGTGAGCGCCACGTCGTTGGCGCTGTCTTCCACCAGGAGGATCCGCTTCAGCTCGATCACGCGTGCGTCTCGACTTTCTTCTCCTGCGGAGAAGTCCGGGGCAGGGTGAAGGTGAAGGTCGCGCCCTGCCCCACGGCGCCCTCCGCCCAGGTCCGTCCACCATGGCGCGACACGATGCGCCGCACGTTCGCGAGCCCGATGCCGGTGCCCTCGAACTCCTCGGCCGTGTGCAGGCGCTGGAAGACGCCAAACAGCTTGTCCACGTACTGCATCTCGAAGCCCACGCCGTTGTCGCGAACCCACACCGCGACCTCGGCCTCCGTCTCCCGGACCCCCACCTCGATGAGGGCCTCCGGCTTGGGACGGGTATACTTCAGCGCGTTCGCCAACAGGTTGTGGATGACCTGCCGCAGGAGCGCCGGGTCCCCCTCCACCGAGGGCAGGCTCCCCACCCGCCACTCCACCTGGCGCCCGGTGGTCTCCGGCGCCAGGTCGCGCCGGGCCTCCTCCACCAGCTGGCCCAGGTCCACCCGCGACTGGCGCATCTCCGCCCGGCCCATGCGGGAAAAGGCGAGCAGGTCGTCCACCAGCGTGCCGCCCTGCCTGGCCGCGCCCGCGATGGTGGTGAGGTAGCCGCGCGACACGTCGTCCAGCTTCGCCCCCGCCCGCCGCTCCAGCAGCTGCGCGAAGCCGGTGATGTGGCGCAGGGGCGCGCGCAGGTCGTGCGACACGGAGTAGCTGAAGGACTCCAGCTCCTTGTTCGCCTCCTGCAGCTGGGCGGTGCGCTCGCGCACGCGCTTCTCCAGGCCGGTGTTGAGGTGGCGGATCTCCTCCTCCGCGCGCTTGAGGCTCTCCAGGGTGCGGCGCTCGTCGTCGATGTCCGTGTTGGTGCCGAACCAGCGGGCGATTCTTCCCTCGCCGTCCCGCACGGGCATGGCGCGCGACAGGAACCAGCGGTAGCTGCCGTCCGCGCGGCGCAGGCGGAACTGGTCCTCCCACAGCGTGCCCTCACGCAGGGCCGCGTTGAAGTGCTCCAGCACGCGCGCGGTGTCCTCCGGCTCGATGAGCTCGTTCCAGTCCTTCTGCCCCACCAGCTCGGGCGACGTCCCGGTGTAGTCGTACCAGCGCTGGTTGAACCAGAAGAGGCGCCCGTCCGGCTCCGCCATCCACGACAGCTGGGGGATGGAGTCCGCCAGCGTGCGGAACTGCTGCTCGCGCTCCTTCAGCTCCGCGGCCAGCGCCTCGATGCGCCGGCGCGCCAGCACCTGCTCCGTCACCTCCCAGGACACGGACACGATGCCGTCCACCTTGCCCTCGGCGTTGCGCAGCGGCTGGAAGGTGAGGTTGAAGTAGCCCTCGGGCGCCTCCTGCCCCACGTCGCGCCCCAGGCGCATGGGCACCTCGTGGCCGCGGTACGTCTCGCCGGTGCGGTAGACGTGCTCCAGCTGCTCCACCTGCCCCTGGTCCTTGAGCTCCGGCAGCGCCTGGCGCACGGGCAGGCCCAACAGCGGGCGGGACCCGGTGAGCTTCAGGCGCAGGTCGTTGGCCATCTCGAAGATGAGCTCCGGCCCGCGCAGCACGGTGATGGCGGCGGGCAGCTGCTTGAGCACCGCGAACAGGTTGCGCCGCTCCGCCTGCGCCGTCTCGTACAGGCGCGCGTTCTCCAGGGCCACGCTGGCCATCTGCGCCAGCTGCACGGCGACCGTCTCGTCCTCCGCGTCGAAGTCGCCCTCCACCTTGTCGGACACCTGCAACAGGCCCAGGTTGCGGCCGTCGTGGCCCACCAGCGGCACCGCCAGGAAGCCCTTCAGGGGCAGCGCGGCCGGGGGCTCGGGGGGCGCGTTGGCGTAGGCGGCGTGCTGACGCAGCTCCTCGCGCGTCAGGCGCAGCGGACGGTTCTCCTGGCACACCCGGGCGAAGAGGCCGCGCTCGTCCACGCCGGGCTCGGCGGCGCCCGGCACCGTGGGCTCATGCCCCGCCGCCGACAGCGAGGCGAGCGGCGGCGCGTCCCGCCCATCCGCCACCTGCGCGAAGGACTGGTTCGCGCCAATCAGCTTGCGCGCCTTGGCCGTCACGAGCTCCAGGATGGCCGGCACGCTGCCCGCGGCATTGAGCGCCAGGCTCGCGCGCGACAGGCCGCGCAGCTGCTCGGTGCGGCGCAGCTCCCCCGCCATCAGCCGGGCCCGCTCCGCGTCGGCGCGCTTGCGCGCGGTGATGTCCTGCACGGTGCCCACGAAGCGCACCGGCTTGCTGTCCTGGAAGTGCGTGCGGCCCGTGGCGCGCACCCAGCGCTCCACGCCGTCCTTCAGGCCCACGGTGCGGTAGGCCACGTCGTAGTCGCCCTTGCCGGTGGGGTCCCAGCTGAGCGCGACGGCCCGCTGCACGGCCTCGCGGTCCTCCGGGTGCAGGCCCGCGAGGAACTTGTCGTAGGACGACTCCTCGCCCGGCGGCAGGCCGAAGAGCGCCTTGCAGCGCGCGTCCCACTTGAGCTCGCCCGTGACCACGTCCATGTCGAAGGTGCCCAGCTGGGTGGCCGTCAGCGCCAGGCGCAGGCGCTGCTCGCTGTCCGCCAGCGCGGCCTGCTGCCGCCGCAGGTCCTGCGTGAGCGCCTCCGTGTGCCGGCGCGCGCGCACGAACTCCGTCACGTCCGTGGCCAGGGTGATGATGCCGGACGCGGTGCCGTCCATCTCCACCATCGGGTGGTAGATGACGTTGAAGAAGACGGAGTCCATCTGCCCGTCGCGCTCCAGCTTCACCTCGAACTCCGGCCGCACGAAGGGCTGCTTCGTGCGCACCACCCCGCGCAGCACCTCCATCACCTCCGGCTGGGAGGCCATCTCCGGGAACGCGTCCAGCATCGACTGGCCCGGCGTCACCCGCCGGCCCACCAGCAGCTCGTAGTAGGGGTTCGCCAGCTCGAAGACGAAGTCCGGCCCGCGCGTGATGGAGATGCCCACCGGGGCCTGCATGAAGAACGCGTGCAGCCGCTCGCGGTGGACGGCCTCCAGGGCGTGGCGCTCGCGCTCGCGCAAGGCCTCCTCGCGCCGCTGCACGGCCTCGCGCGCCTGGTACAGCTCCACGAACATCGACACCTTCGCCAGCAGGATTTCGGGCCGCAGCGGCTTGCGCAGGTAGTCCACCGCGCCGTGCGCGTACGCCGCCAGCCACTCCTTCTCGTCGCCGTCGCCCGCGGTCATCAGCAGCACGGGCGTGCGCCGGCTGCGGTCTCGCTCACGCAACAGCCCCAGCACCTCCACGCCCGTCATGTCGCCCAGGTTCATGTCCATCAGGACGGCGGCGAAGTCCTCGTCCAGCACGCGCCGCAGGGCCTCGCGTCCGGAGGAGGCCCGCACCAGCCGCTGCCCCAGGGGCGCGAGGATGCCCTCCAGCGCCAGCAGGTGCCCGGGCGTGTCGTCGACAATGAGGATGCTCGCCCTGGGGGAGGCCGAGGGCAGGGACACGGCGGCGGAGGACATGGTGGAGGCTCGGGGACGAAACGCCCCTTCCCTTTAGGCTGTGGCAGGCACGCGAGGGGAGGACGGGACCGGCTCGGCTGCGTCCTCGTTGATTGCAGGACAACACTCCGCGCCGCAACCTGCCTCCTCCCTCCCGTCGATTCCAGCACAACCCTTGTGAACGCCCCCTTTGCCGCCTCCCCGTCCGCCAGGCAGCGCACCGGGAGGGGGCCCGTCCGCCAGGCCGTACCTCATTGGTGTTTCATGTTTCAGCCGATCAGGGAGCCGGCAGGCGGCGCAGCGACGTCATGGGAAAGGGGGCCCAGAAGGGCGTCGCCACGCTGTCCCCGTCCAGCGGGAACCAGGGCCCGTCACGTCCCGCCAGCACGTGGAAGTCCTGGGCGGGGGTGAAGCCCTGGCCCATCAGCGCCACCCGCTCCCCCTTCGCGTTGGTGGCCACGTCCAGCACCAGCACGGTGTGGCCGGGGCTGCCGCCCAGGACGAAGAAGTCGCCGGGGCGCAGCTGCTCGCGCGTGGGACGGGCGCCCTCCGCCTGGAGCGACAGGGTGCCCGCGTAGGTGAAGAGCAGCCGCAGGTAGTTCCGGAAGGCCGCCCGCGAGCTGTCCGCGGCCGCGCTGCCCGGCACCCACGTCACCTTCGAACCGGAGACGCGCGCCCGCTCCCCGGCCGCGTACCGGGGCCAGGACGCCAGGTGGCCGCTGGTGAAGCGGTAGGCGATGCGCTCCGGGTGCCCGGACGCCCAGCGCCACTCCGCATGAAGCCGCAGGATGGAGTCCGCGCACTGCTGGAGGTTGGCGGTGCCCACGTCCAATTCGCCCACCGCCGCCAGCCGGGCATCGGAGGCCGCCAGCACCGTGCGGCCCTGGAAGTCGCGCACGGGCGAGCCCTCGGGGCGCAGGGGCAGCCCGCGCAGCCAGGCGCCAAAGGAGCCCGCCTCCAGCGGCACGCGCGTGTAGCCTTCGGGTGTCGCGAAGGTCTCCTCCAGCGAGCGCACCCGCGCGGAGGCGGACAGCCACGGGTAGCGCGCCCGCTCCTCCGTGGAGGGGGCATGGGGCGCGGCCCGAGCCTGTCCGGAGGCCTCGCGGCTCACCAGGGACAGCGCGATGGCGGACAGGGTGGCCAGGGCCAGCAGGTGGCGCAGAGGGGCCATCGCGTTCACGGGGCGGACACTCCAGGGGTGGGGCCGGGCGAAGTCCCGGGCGTCTTCGTGGGACACCGCGCGCGTGTCCCCGGGTCCTTCCGCCGGACGCCGTTCTCCGAGGGCGCCAGGGAGTTCTTCGCTGGACGCTCGCCACGGCGGACAGGTGCGTCCCGGGTGCCGGGCACTACCTTTTGAAGGCCATGCACCGTCGGGCAAGCCTCGTGCTGCTCAATACACTGTCGCTGTCGCGCCTGCCGCTCGCCGCGGTGTTCATCGCGGTGTCGGACCTGCGCCTGCGGGCCTTGCTGGTGGTGCTGGCGGCGGCGACGGACTTCCTGGACGGCTGGATTGCCCGGCACCGGGGACTGGCCACGCGCCTGGGAGCGCTCATCGACCCGGTGGCGGATCGCGCCTTCATGGTGACGGCCTTCATCGTGTGTCTGCTGGACGGGCTGCTCGACCCGGTGGAGCTGACGCTGCTGCTGCTGCGCGACATCGGCACGGCCATCGGCTTCATCGTCGCGAAGTTCCGGCCGGACATGCGGGCCGTCGAGCTCAAGGCGCGGATGCTGGGCAAGGTCGTCACGACGCTGCAGCTCGCGGTGTTGCTGTGCGTGCTGCTCTACCCGCCGCTGGTGCGGCCGCTCGTGGCGTTCGTGGCGCTGCTGTCGCTGGCGTCGGTGGTGGACTACACGCGGGCGGTGTGGCGTCAGCGTCAGCGCCAGGGCCAGGAACTCCCGCCGCCCATGGAGTCCGTGCGCGAGTGACGCCTCACGCGAGCACGGCGCGCGTGTCCACGGCCACGGCCAGCCGGGCGCGTTCGCGCTCCAGGGCGGCGCGCTCGCCAGCGGACAGGGCGTCCCAGACCTCGTCCATCGTGTCGAGCAGCGCGTCCACCTCAGGCGATTCCCCTCCCGGCGCGCGGGCGCGGACGAGGGCCAACTTGTGCAACAGGGTCCGGTATCGGTCGTAGACCGTCATGATGAAAACCTCCGTCCGGGAGACGCGGACGGAGCGGCGCGGCTGACGCAAGGGGCCCGGGTCAGCGGCGCCGCCGGTTTTCGGCATCGCGGCGGGCCTCCGCTCCGGTCAGCACGGCGATTTCGCGCGTGTGGCTCGGGCCCACGATGTTCACGGTGGCGCGCACGCGCTCGCCCTCCTTGAGTTCTGTCGCGGAGATGTCCTCGCCCTCGCGCACGATGCGCGTCTGGGTGCCAATCTCCAGCGGCAGGCGCAGCCCCTCGTTGTCGATGACGACCTCCTTCGGGGACACCGACTCCACCGTGCCCCGGTAGATGGCATCCACCACCGCGACCCCTGGCGAGGCACCTTGCGAGGCGCCGGGAGCCGGAGGCTTCGCCGCGGCGGGAGCCCCCGTGCCCGTGCCGCCCGTGCCGCCCGTGCCCGCGTTCGCGTCCGGGCCCGGGTTGGGAGGCGTCGTGCGCCCCTCCGGGTTGGGGTCCGCGCTGGGGCTGTTCGGATCCGACGAGGGAGCGTTCCCCTCGGTGCCCTGCGTGTTCGCCCCGGAGCCCCCCGTGCCCGGCGGCTGCGCGGGCGTCTGCTGCTGCGCGGGCGGGGCCGCGGGAGCGGTGGTCTCCTCGGACGCCGCGTCGTCGGACTGCGCCCCGGCGCACATCAGCAGGCAGGCCAGACCCGCGATTCCCAACCCCACCCAGGTGTCTCGCCTCATGCGTCGCGCGCCTCCCTTCCGGGAAGGTGCGTGCACACACGATGCGAACCACCGGGCCAGAGGCGCGTCGCCCGGCCGTCCGCACGGACTGCGCACCCACGGCCCGGCGCCTGCCTGGAAAGCAGGACGCCCCCGGTCCCCCCCTGGGCTCAGGAGGAGGGACGCGGGGGCGTCAGGCACACGAAGCGTGGAGGGCGTGCCGCTACGGCAGCGGCAGCGGACCGCCGCCCTCGGGCAGCGAGCGCGCCAGCTCCACGGCCTTGGCCGCCTGCACCAGGCCGTAGCCGTACTTCTTGTCCTTGCCCGGCGTCACGGCATCGTCCTTCGCCGTCTTCTCCAGCACCGCGCGCACGTGCGCGGGGCTCAGGTCCGGCCGGGCGCTGAACACCAGCGCGGCCACGCCCGACACGTGCGGGGTGGCCATGGAGGTGCCCGACTCGCGCTGGTAGTCCAGGCCGGTGGTGGTCACCGTCACCTCCTTGCCCACGAGCTTCTTGAGCATCGCGCCGTTCGCCATGGACACGGACACCGTGGGCACCCAGTGGTCGTTCGCGGAGCCCAGCGTGAAGGTGCCGTCCCCGTCCTCCTCCACGTTGTTGCCGATGATGACCGCGCGGGCGCCGGCCTGGATGACGTTGCGCGCCTTCTCCTCGAAGAACAGGTCGCCGCGGTCCACGTACGCGACGAAGCCTTCGCAGGTGGCGGACGCACCGCACGCCGAGCGGTCCGCGCCCAGGCCGCAGTCCACCAGCCGGCCCGTGTACGTGCCCTGCGCGGTGTACGTGAGCGGCGCCGAAGCGATGGGCCCCGACGCCACGGTCAGCGAGGACAGCGACGCCGCCCCCAGCACCGTGGCACTCAGCACGCCCACGCCCGGCCCCACCACGGACAGCTCCTGGCCGGACTGCGAGAAGGTCGCGTGCTCCCCCTTCAGGTCCACCGCGCCCACCGCCATCACCGACGGCAGGTACGCGGCCGGATAGGCGATGCCCTCCTTGCCATCGTTGCCGCTGGCCGCGACGGACAACATGCCCTTGCCGCCGTCCCAGACCTTCTCGAAGACGAGCTTCTCGGACTCGGACGGATCCGGCGCGCCCAGCGACAGCGAGGCAATCTTCGCCCCCTGCGAGTAGCACCAGTCCACCGCCGCGATGACGTCGTCCGTGCGGCCGCCGCCGTCCGTGTCCAGCACGCGCGCCACCAGCAGCGACGCGCCCGGCGCCACGCCCACCACGCCGTTGGGGTCCTCACCGGGAGACACGCGTCCGCCGGAGCCCGGGCCGAACTGGGCCAGGATGGTCGCGGACACGTGCGTGCCGTGGCCGCCGCCCACCGTCACCACGCCCAGGGACTCGCTCTGGTCGGACGCGTCGTCGTCGTCGTCGACGAAGTCCCTGCCCTTGAGGAACGCCGCCTTCAGCTCCGGGTGCTTGCTGTCCCAGCCGCTGTCGATGACGCACACCTTCACGCCTTCGCCCGTGGGCGCGCCAATGTCGAAGACGCCGTCGCTGTTCGAGTCCCACACCTGCGGGGCCTGGACCATCTTCAGTCCCTCGGTGTACTCGCCCACCGACCCCTGCGTGCTGAACGCGCCCTGCCACGACACCAGCGGCGGAGGCGTGGGCAGGCCCATCGCGAACACGCGGCGGTTGGGCGTCACGGAGACCACGTCCGGGCGCAGCTTCAGCGCCGCGATGGCCGCCGGAGACAGCCGCGCGGACACCATGTTCAGGTTCGGGATGCGGCGCTTCACCGTGCCGCCCTCGCGCTCCACGGCCGCCGCGATGTCCGCGGACGCGCCCAGCGCGCTCGCGCTCACCGTCGGCTTGTAGGTGATGATGACCCCGTCCTCCGCCGTGTTCGCGCTCAGCGCGGAGGCCGCCGTCCTCGGCAGCGCCAGCTCCGAGGTGCCCGGACACGCCTGGGGCTCGATGATGGGCCCGGGCTCATCGCCGCCACAGCCACTCGCCACCAGTCCGGACAACCCGAGCCCAAGCCAAAGCCAACGCTTCATGGGGTGCATCTCCTTCGCCCGGCCACCGTGGAATACCGCGCCGTGTTCCGCCGCCCCCGAAAGGGGGCCGGAATGAACGGGCCGGCCCTGCGTCCCGTTCCCAGAGCGATTTAAGCATGGTCGCAGGACGACTGCTCGGGCGGCTGTCATGCGCCCGACGGACATCCGGTGCCGGACCAACGTGGGACGCTCAACGCTCGGGGGGACGTCCCGTCCGTTGTGCGCCATCTGGCCCGGCGCATGATGCACCCGGGCCGTCCCGGCCCGAAGCTCAGGCGACCCTCAGGCGTCGGACGGATCCACGCCGAAGATGCGCTGGGCATCCACGGCATAGGCCGCCAGCTGACGCTCCGTCTCCGCGGCGTCCCAGCCCAAGAGCGGCGCCATCACCTGCGCGGCGCGGACGGCGGCGGCGCGGCCCTGGTCACGCGTCTCGAACGCGACCTTGAGGCGGCGGATGAGCAGGTCCGCCAGCGTCTGGACCATCTCATGGGTCACACCCCAGGCGGCCTCGGCGCGGCGGTACGGAAGGCCCTCCACCAGCGGCTCGGCCAGCGCGGGCGTCTCGCGAGTGAGCGCCCACACCGCGTGCCAGCGGCTGCCATACGCGCGAACCAGGTGCTCGCCCGTGGCCGGGTCCCCCACCGCCTGCTTCGCCGCCGCGAGCTCCGCGTCCAGCTTGAGGATGTCGCCACCCGGCAGGGGCTGCTCGTGGGTGACGGGCTTCTTGTGCGGCAGGGACAGGTGGCGCTCCACGGCGTTGACCACGTCGCGGGCCATGACCCGGAAGGTGGTGAGCTTGCCGCCGCTGATGGCCAGCACGCCGGACGGGCTCACGTCGATGGTGTGCTCGCGGCTCGCGCTGCCCGCGTCGCTGTTGCCGTGGTAGCCGCTCGCGGCCAGCGGGCGGATGCCGGCCCACGCGCTGACCATGTCCTCGCGCGTGAGGTTCGCCTCGGGGAAGAAGGCGTTGGCGGAGGCGAGCAGGTAGGCCACGTCCGCCTCGCTCGCGCGCACCTCGGCCGGGTGGGCGCGGGTGGCCGTCTCGGTGGTGCCAATGAGCGTGAACGCATCCGCGGGCAGGATGAACATCACGCGGCCGTCCACGGGCGACAGCAGCGTGAGCGCGTCCCCGATGTTCAGCCGCGACCGGGGCACGGCGATGTGCACGCCCTTGCTGCCGCGCACCGAGGGCCCCTTGCGCTCCTGCTTCGAATCCAGCTGGCGGATCTCATCGCTCCAGGGCCCGGTCGCGTTGACGACGGCGCGAGCCCGCACGGTGTGCTCCACGCCAGTGAGGTGATCCACCACCACCGCGCCCGTCGCCTTGCCGTCCTCGAGCACCAGCCGCTTCACGGACGCGTGGTTGAGCACCACCGCGCCGGCCTCGCTCGCGCCCAGCGCGTTGGCCAGGGTGAGGCGGGCGTCGTCGGTGGCCGCGTCGTAGTAGCGCGCGCCGCCCTTGAGCCCGTCGGACTTGATGCCGGGCTCGGCCTCCACCACCTGCTTGAGCGACAGGCGCTGATAGGCCTTCACGTTCCGGAACAGGGACAGGGCGTCGTACAGCATCAGGCCCGCGTTGAGCTTCCAGCGCGGCACCCGGGCCCCTTCGTAGACAGGCCAGACGAAGGCCAGCGGGCGCACCAGGTGGGGCGCCAGGTGCAGCAGGCGGCGCCGCTCGATGCTCGACTCGAAGACGAGCCCCAGGTGGCCATGCTCCAGGTAGCGAAGGCCGCCGTGGATGAGCCGCGACGAACGGCTGGACGTCCCACTGGCGAAGTCCTCGCGCTCCACCAGGGCCACCTTCAGCCCCCGCAGCGCCGCGTCCCGGGC
>NZ_RAWL01000229.1:0-13768 GCF_003668885.1 Corallococcus sp. AB049A
CGCCCGCCCTACCCGCCTCGCTCCGCGCAAACCTGTCCGACTGCCGGACAGGTCCGGCCGGCGAGTCCGCGATTCATACAGAGGCCATGTCCATGAACGACGCATCCAGCCGTCGCCGCTTCCTGTCCACGGTCGTCCTGCTGGGCGTGGGAGATGCCGTCGCCGCGGCGCCCAGGAACAAGCCCGCGGAGGTGAACGCCACCGAGGACCTGATGCGCGAGCACGGCATCATCCGCCGCACGCTCCTCGTGTACGAGGAGATCGCCCGTCGCCTCGGCATGCCTGAAGAGAAGGCCCCCGTGGAGGTGCTCGCCCAGGCCACCCGGCTCATGCGCCGCTTTGGCGAGGGCTACCACGAGAAGACGGAGGAGACAGAGGTGTTCCCCCGGATGGTGAAGGCAGGCCAGCAGAAGGAGCTCGTGCAGGTGCTGCTCCAGCAACACGCCGCCGGGCGCAAGCTCACCGAGTCCATCCTCGCCGCGACCTCAGGCCGCGACGCACTCACCCAACCCCAGCCCAGGGCCGCGACCGCGCGGCAGCTCACGCAGTTCACCCGCATGTACCGGCCGCACGCCGCGCGCGAGGACACGGTGCTGTTCCCCGCGTTCCGCGAGCTCTTCAATGAGAAGCAATTCGGCGAGCTCGGCGAGCGCTTCGAGGAGCAGGAACACAAGGTGCTGGGGAAGGACGGTTTCGAGAACGCGCTCAAGGAGGTGGATCAATTGGAGCGCGCGCTCGACATCCACGACCTCTCCCGGTTCACGCCCCCGGAGAAGTAGGGGCCGTGCGCTCCAGGAACGCGGCCAGCAGGGCCCTCCGCTCCTCTTCACTCAGCACTCCATCCAAGGCGGGGAACAGGTACGTCTCCTCGCGCAGGGAGTGGTGGTGCTCCAGGTGCTTGAACGTGCTCTCCATGTCGAACACGCGCAGCACCGCGCGGCGGTAGTCCGGTGCGCTCGCGTCCAGCGCGTCCACCGCGTCCTGACACTTCGCCAGCAGCTCCCGCATGCGCTGGTGCTCGCCGGTGAAGAGCTCCGGCGCGGCGCCTCGTATCCTCCCGGCGCGCGGCAGCTCCGGGAGCAGCAGCGCCTCCTCCGCCTCCAGGTGCCGCGTCAATTCCTCGCGATACCGGGTCAGCCGTTCGCGCGCGACGGGCAGCTCCATGCCCATCAGCGCTTCCTGGTGCTGGAGGAACAGCTCCTCCAGGTCGCGGTGGAGCGCTCCCAGGCTGACGAAGTCGGTGGGGCCGGACATCGAAAGCCCCTTCAGTGCACCTTGTCGTCGCGCACGTGGGCCTCACGGGCCACTCGCGGACGCGGCGTCACCATGCGGGCCACTCCGGAGTAGAGCTGGTCCTCCGTGTAGACCTTGCGCACGCGGCGGTGCGACGCGCGCGGGTGGTAGGCCGGGCCCGGACGCTCCAGCCACTGGAGCACCCGCACCTCGCCCGTGTAGGCCAGGTCCGTGAGCAGCGCCTCCGGGCACAGCTTCAGGTAGCGGCGCACCAGCGGCCGCAGGCGGCGCCCGAACTCCGCGCCCAGCTTCGCGTGGCGGCGGCCCGCGTGCAGCGTGCCGTCGAAGCGCAGCGAGATGTGGAAGAGCTCATGCATCAGCGTCTCCAGCCGCGACTTCGCGGTGGAGCCCCGGAAGAAGAGCGGGCGCAGCGTGATGCAGTACAGGATGCGGCGGCCCCGGATGCGCACCACCGGCTTGCGGCGCCCCGCCTTGTCGATGCTCTTGCCCCCCTTGAAGCACAGGGGCTTCACCGTGCCTCGAGACGCCCGGCGGGCCTCTCCGGCGACGACGAGGATGCGGCCCACCTTCACGTGGCTGAACTCGGGCATGCGCGCGGCGATGTCCCGGATGAGGGAGCGCAGGGTCCGGTTGAAGTTGGGACGTCGGGGAGCCACGGTTGGTGGACAGTCTAGCGGAAATCCCCTTGGGCCGAGCCCCTGGCCTCTCCAGAATGTCCTTTGTGAATCGCTCGACCTGCCTGATGGCCCTGGTGTCCGCGCTGTTCGCCCTCAACTCCGGGTGTGCCTCCGCCCCGGTCCGCTCCGGCGGGCCCCCCGCCCTGACGGCCCAGGAGACCACCGTCGTCTCCCAGGGGCTCACCGACGCCGCCGTGCGCTACACCGGACAAATCACCGGCACCGCCACCGGCGTCGTGGAGCGCGCCGACTACGAGCTCGTCGCCGACGGGCAGGTGGTGAAGAAGGGCTCCGCGCAGCTGGGCGTGCCCATCGCCCCCGGCACGCCCGCGGACTTCTCCATCGAGGAGAAGTCCGCCTACGTGAAGAGCCCGGAGGACCTGGCCCGCCTGAGCGCCCAGGGCGGCACGGTGCTCATCGCGCTGCGAGGCACCCTGGTGGTGCGCTCCGGCGAGAGCGAGGACGTCCTCCCCTTCGCCGCCAGCCGCGCCGTGCGCGTACCCCGGCTGCCGGAGGTCATCGTGGAGAGCCTGGACGCCGCCCGCTATTCGCCGGAGGAGGTGCAGATCAACCTGCGGCTGGGTGTGCGAAACCCCAACCCGTTCCCGCTGCGGCTGGACTCGCTGAGCTACCAGGTCTCCATCGCGGACAAGCCGCTGGAGGAGGGCACCACGGCGCAGGCGGACTCGGTGGATGCGTCCGCCACGGGCGTGTACCCGGTGGAGGTCGCGGTGACGGCCCAGTCCTTTGGCCCGGGCGTCAAGGCGCTCATCGGCAAGGGCGTGCTGCCCTACAGCGTGAAGGGCGAGCTGAAGGGCCCCCTGTTGCAGGTCCCCTACTTCCTCAAGGGTGACGTGAAGCTCAACGTGAGCCGCTAGAATGGGGCGCACGCGTGCCCATCTACCTGCTGAGTGACGACGAGCCGGAGCTGTTCCCCCCGCCCTCCAAGGCGGACAAGAGCGGCCTGCTCGCGGTGGGCGGCGACCTGCGCCCGGAGCGGCTGGTGGCCGCGTACTCGCAGGGCATCTTCCCCTGGTACAGCGAGGGGCAGCCCATCCTGTGGCACTCGCCCGACCCGCGCTTCGTGCTGGAGCCGGACAAGATTCACGTCGGGCGTTCGCTGCGCAAGGTGATGAACCGGGGCACGTACACGGTGCGCTACGACACCGTGTTCGCGAAGGTCATCGACGCGTGCTCGCGCGTGCACCGGCCCGGGCAGGACGGCACGTGGATCACGGATGCGATGAAACAGGCATACATCCGGCTGCACGAGCTGGGGCTGGCGCATTCCGTGGAGGCGTGGGACGGCGAGGTGCTGGTGGGTGGGTTGTATGGCGTGTCGCTGGGCGCGGCGTACTTCGGGGAGAGCATGTTCGCGCTGGCGCCGGACGCGTCGAAGGTGGCGTTCGCCACGGCGGTGGAGCGCTTCAAGGGCTGGGGTTTCCAGCTCATCGACTGCCAGGTGGAGACGGAGCACCTGGAGCGCTTCGGCGCGGAGTCCTGGCCGCGCAAGCGGTTCCTGGCGGCGCTGGATGAGGCGTTGAAGGAACCCACGAGGCGGGGGCGGTGGACGGAGTAGACTTCAACGGATGGACGTCCACTACACCTGGATTGGCCCTCCTCCGGCGGACCGCAACCGAGACATCAACGGGGCCAAGGCCCTGGCGACCCGCTGTGCGGGCCAGAGCGTCAAAATCTATTTCTGGTGCCTGGACGCGCAGGTCGCCGCGTACGAGCGGGACTTCGCCGCGCACAAGAACGTCACCGTGCGAGGCATGCAGGCGTTCCTGAAGACGGCGGGGACGAAGTCGTATCGCTGGTACTACTGGTACCAGGAGTCGGACGACTGGGCTGTCGCGGCGATGAAGGACATCCTGGACTGGGGCCTGGCGAATGGGACGCCCACGTCGTACCGGGCCTTCGTGAAGGACGCGTGGTCGTTGTTCCTCATGTACACGTGGGGCGGCTACGTGCTGGACGCGGGCGTGGGGCCGCATGGTGGCGGCACGTTCGCCCTGCCGGAGCCCACGGCCTTCATGGCGCCGTCGTTGACGCGGGATGACGCACTGTCCATTCGCCGCTTCCAGTTCTCCCGGCTCGCGGGGTGGCAGGCGCAGGGCGACGTGACGCTCAACGACAGCCGCGCGGACGAGGTCTGCGAGGCGATGCACTACGGCGCGGCGGACGACGGTGAAGCGGAGATGTGTCCCCAGCTGGAGGTGTGGATGCTGGGGAGCCCGCGCTACGCCAAGGGCGCCTGGGCGGCGCTGAAGCAGTACTGCGTGGTGTGGAAGGAGATGCAGCAGAACAACACGCTGGTGAGCGCGACGGCGCCGCAGGTGTTCCGCTATCTCATCGCGGGCTCGGTCTACAACGGCCTGACGCGCACGGCGAAGGGCGCGGTCCAGGCCCCGCACGGTTCATTCTGGTACTGCACGGACAACAAGGACGGCACGGTGGACGTGCCGACCCTGAAGCTGCGCAAGACGTACCACGGCTCCAGCGCGCACTAACCGGACTGCAGCTGAAGCTCGTATCGAGCCTGGACCCCTGACTTCTCGAGGATGAGGTCCAACAACCTGTGTCTCACCAGCGGTGAGACTTTTCGGTTCGACCGGTACGCCCCGTAGAGCGAAAAGCCCCTGGAGGCTGACAGCAGCGTCCAGGGGCCTTGGCTTCACAGCCTGAGCGCGGCTACTTCTTGCACGGCGACAGCGTGCGCTTCGCGTGGATGAGGTCCTCTTCCGTGGGACTTCCGTAGCGGACGGCCTTCGGCGCGGCCTTCAGCTTCTGGTAGTCGTAGGCGTAGAGCACGCCCATTTCCCGGCTCAGGATGAAGCGCGGACCACTGAAGTCCCAGAGCCCTCCGAAGAGCTGGCCTCCTGGCTTGAGCGGCGTCAGCGCCGTGCTCTCCCGCCCCCGCACGAACAACATGGACAGGTCGTCCGTCGCCCAGTTGCACGGGTTGCTGCCGTTCCTGTGCAGATAGGACACCGTCAGGTCGAACGCGCCTTCGCCCTCGTCGCCCGTCACGCCGAAGTACTCCCACAGCCGCGCGCACCCCGGCGACGCGCAGTCCTGCGGCGGGATGTGCTCCGCGTAGTCCGGGGGAATGCCGTCCGTCTCCTTGCCCGTCAGGTTCCGGTTGGGCCGGCGCAGCACGCACCCCGTGGGCTCGTCCTTCTGCCTCAGCGCGATGGGCGTGCCCGCGAGCCTCCCGGGCGGCAGCACTTCACACTCCGTGGCCAGCTCCGCCATCAGGTACGTCTGGCGGTCCTCGTCCGTCCCCATCCGCACCGCCCAGTACGCGATGGGCGTCCCCTTGCACGCCTTCGACTTCTCCTTGCCGAACACCCAGATGGGCGCCTTCGCCGTGTCCAGCGCGCCCAGCTTCTTCGCCTGGTCCATGGGCACCGGCTTCACCCCGGAGCGGCTGCGCGCCCCCGCCTGGAAGAACTTGTCCTTCGAGGGCGGGATGATGGCCTGGTGCACCAGCCAGCCCAGCCGGTCGATGCCCACCTGCCCCATGGGCGTCATCGGCAGGAACTCCGGCTTCACCGGGCAGCCCCGGTCCATCTCCGGCAGGTCCACCACCACCGCCGAACCGTCATCATCCGCCTGCGCCCACGCGGCCCCCGGCCCCACCGTCAGCGCCAGCACCAGCGCGAGCCCCGCGCGCTTCACTCCGTTCGTCATTCCGTCGGACCTCCACCCACGGTCATACCGCAAGCAGACGCCCTCCGGCGCGCTCAGCGAGGCTTCTTCGCCCCCGCCTTGCGCTTCACCGGCGCCCCGGCATCCGGAACCCCGGCGTCCGGCACGACGTCCGACACCGTCGCATCCAGTGCCTCCTGCGCCGCGGGGTCCACCTGCTTCGGCGGCGCCTCCACCTCCGTGCGGTCCTCCAGCGGCACGCGGCCCACGGAGCGGTTGAACAGCTCCCACAGCGCCTTGCGGTGCCCCTCGGGGTCCGTCTTCCCGGACAGCACCAGCCCCGCGCCGCTGTAGCGCACCGTCAGCCCGGGCGGCATTCCGGCCGTGAAGTCCTCCAGCTGGGCCTGGAGCTGCGGCACCGCGAACGTCACCTCCAGCTCCTTCGCCAGGTACGCGTGCGTCTTGAAGTACGTGCGCAGCGCCAGCCGGCACGCGGTGTCGTTCACCGTCACCGTGAGGCTGCGCTCCGCGCCCTCCGTGGCCTTCAGGTCCGGGCACGCCTTCTTCGCCGCCGCGAGCTGTGCCCCGGAATCCTGCGATTCGATGGGCCCCACCATCACCCGCCATACGGCGAAGCGCCCTTCGGCATACAAGAGCACCCGCGCGATGCCGGCGGCGTGGGGCGTCAGCAGCAGCTCGCCGCTCTGGGACAGCGCCTCCGCCGTCACCACGCCGGGCGCGTCCGACTCCGCCCAGTCCACCGCCGCGAGCTTCTGGAATTTCTCCTGGCCGGGCTCCAACGTCAGGGCCTGGTCCACCGGCCAGGCCAGGGCCGCCGGGGGCGCCACCAGCGCGCCCAGCAGTCCGCCAATGACGTACATCCGACGTCCCCGCATGGTGCCTCCCGCCAGGGTGGTATGCCCCTCTAGCACGGGATAAGAACCTCCCCCTATGCCTACCTGGACCCTCTGGGTCGCCTGCCTGGCCCTCTGCTTCATGAGGGCCCTGGTCGCCGCCGCGGAGTCCGCGCTGTACGGGACGTCCGACCTGCGCGCCCAGGAGCTCGCGGAGGAGAGCAAGAGTGTCGCCGCCCGCCGGGTGCTCCGTCACAAGACGGACCGCGAACCCGCCGCCACCGCCCTGCGCCTGGGCATGGTGCTGTCCGGCTTCCTCGCCGCCGCCATTGGCGCCTTCGTTCCGCCGCGCCTCCTGGACTTCAGCCAGTACGCCGAGGCCGCCTGGGTGCCCATCGCCACGGTGTGCGCGGGCGCCCTCTTCGTGGGCGTGCTCGCCAGCCTCATGGAGGTGACGCTGCGCGGCCTGGCCAACGGCAACCCGGAGCGCTGGGCCCTGCGCCTGTCGGGCCTGGTGTCCCTGCTGGTGGTGGTGCTCTACCCGCCCATGCGCATCATGCTGGGCCTGCTCAACCTGGGCGCCCGCACCATGGGCCGCACCCTGCGCTTCGAGCCGCCACCGCCGCCCCTGGAGGAGCTGGAGAAGCTGCTGGCCGCGCAGGCCGCGCGCAACGAGGTGGACAAGAGCGCCCCGCAGCTCATCCGCTCCATCTTCGAGCTGTCCGACAAGCGCTGCCGCGACGTGATGGTCAACCGCACGGACGTCATCTCCGTGGACATCACCACCCCGCCGGACGAGGTGCTGCGCATCCTGGCGGAGGAGAACCACTCGCGCATCCCGGTCTACAAGGACGACGTGGACCACATCGTCGGCGTGCTGCACGCGCGCGACCTCATCCCGCTGCTCCAGCACCCGGAGCTCATCGTCCTGCAGGACGTCATCCGCCCCGCCCACTTCGTGCCGTGGATGAAGCCCGTGGGCGACCTCTTGCGCGACATGCAGAAGCGGAAGATCCACATGGCCATGGTCGTCGACGAGTACGGCGGCTTCATGGGCGTCGTCACGCTGGAGGACATCCTCCGCGAAATCGTGGGCGACATCGGCGACGAGTTCGAGGTGGAGGAGAAGCTCGTCGAGAAGATGGCCGACGGCACCTCGCTGGTGGACGCCGCCATGGAGGTGGATCAGTTCACCAAGCTCTTCGGCTTCCCGCTGCCGGAGGGCGACTTCGACACGCTGGGCGGCTACCTGTCGTCGCTGGCGGGCCACCTGCCGGACGTGGGCGAGCGCTTCACCTACAACGGCTGGCAGTTCGTCGTGGCCACCAAGGAGGGCGCCCGCATCGACCGCGTGCGGATGTCCCGCCTCAAGAGCAGCGCGCCGGGCACCGGCGACGGCGCCGGCCCCAGGGACGGCGTCCCCGCGTCGAAGGACGACGGCCAGGGCCCGCCGCGGCAGGCCGCGGACTCCGGGTCGGCCCCGGACGTGAAGGGCTGACGAACGTCTCCGAGCCCAGGGAGCCCAGGGAGCTCAGGGCGCCGGGCTGGACTCGCCGCCCGGCATCCAGGCGATCTCCAGCGTGCGCGCGTCGCGGAAGGGCGCGCGCCGCTCGGAGCCTCCGAAGCGCAGCACCACGCCGCCCTCCAGCCGCACCGCGTGCGAGCCGCCTTCCAGCCGGCCGCCGCCGCGCGCCACCGCCAGTGGGAAATAGACCTCCAGGGGGACCTGGGCCCTGCCGTCCAGGGGCACGCCCACCACCTGTTCTCCGGTGGCCACGCGCCGCCCGTCCACGCGCAGGTCGAAGTCCACGCGGGTGAGCGTGGCGGCGTCCGGGGACGGGTTCTGGACCTGGAGCTTCAGCGTGAGCGCCCCGCTGCCATCGCGCGTGAAGGCCATGTCCAGCGCCTCCACCCGCACCGCCTCGTCGTAGGCGCCCGGGCGGAAGGGCACCACGCCCAGGCAGCCGGACAGGCAACAGGCCCAGGCCAGCCCGAGCACCACCGCCCGGCGCGAGCGCATCAGCCGCCCAAGAGAGGCTGCAGCGCCTCCACCGTCAGGGGCCAGCCCGCGCGGCGCGCCAGCACCTCCAGCGCCTTGATGAACTCCGCCGCGGTCTGGAAGCGGCGGACCCGGTCCGCGAACAGCGCCTTGCGCGCCACGCGCGCCGCGTAGTCCGGCAGGTCCGGCGCCAGCGAGGAGAGCAGCGGCACGCGCGCGTCGCGCACCTGGTGCATGAGCTGCGCTTCGTTGTCGCCGGTGAAGAGGCGCCGTCCGCCCCACAGCTCCCAGAGGATGACGCCCACCGCGTACAGGTCCGTGCGCGCGTCCACCGCCTGCCCCAGCACCTGCTCCGGGCTCATGTACGGCAGCGTGCCGCGCAGCGCGCCGGAGTCGCCGCGGATCATCCCCTCCACCTCCGCCACGCCGAAGTCGGTGAGCTTCACGTCGCCCTGGACGCCGAGCAGCACGTTGGCGGGGTTCACGTCGCGGTGGACGATGGTGGCGCCGTTCTCCCCCACCTTGGCGCGGTGGATGTAGTCCAGCGCCTTGAGGATGCACCACGCGATGTAGCAGGCGGACTCCGGCGGCATGGCGGCGCCGGCCTTGATGAGCAGCTCCTGCATGTAGCCCAGCGTCCGGCCACTCACGAGCTCCTGCACCATGAGGTAGTCCGGCCCGGCGCGGAACAGCCGGAACGTCCGCACGATGTGCGCGTTGCGCAGGCGCACCGTCAGCTTCGCCTCGTCGACGAAGGCCTTCACATACGCGGGGTCGTTGCGGAAGGACGGGTGCAGCCGCTTGATGACCACTTCGTCGGGCTCGCCCGGGGAGCGCTGCGTCGTCTCACGGGGACGCGCCTGATACACCTCGGCCATGCCGCCGACCGCCAGCCGGCCGACCACTTCATAGCCACCCAGGTCCGGAGCTTCCGCCACGGGGCAAGTTTAGCGCGGATCCAGGAGCCGCCCCACTATTCCTCCACCAGGGTGTGGAAGAGGGCGTCGTACTTCCGGGCGGACGCGGTCCAGGAGAAGTCCTTGCCCATGCCCCGCACCTGGAAGTCCCCCAGCCGTGTGGGGTCCGCGTACAGGGAGAGCGCCCGGCGGATGGCGGCCAGCAGCGCCGCGCGGTGGAAGGACTCGAAGAGGATGCCGTTGCCGTCCAGCCCCCCCTCCACCGTGTCCACCAGCCCGCCCGTGGCCCGCACGATGGGCACCGTGCCGTATCTCAGCGAGTACATCTGGTTCAGGCCGCACGGCTCGTAGCGGCTGGGCATGAGGAAGAAGTCCGACCCGGCCTCCACCAGGTGTGACAGCGCCGGGTCGAACCCGACGTGCACGCCCACCTGCTTCGGGTAGCGCTCCCGCAGGGCCTTCAGCCCCTCCTCCAGGGTCGGGTCGCCGTTGCCTACCGCCACGAACTTGAGGTCCGCCTGGAGCGCCGCGGGCAGCGTCTCCAGGAGCAGGTCCACGCCCTTCTGCCACGCCAGCCGGCTGACGATGCCGAACACCGGCGCGTTGCCCTCGGTGGACAGGCCGAAGCGCTCCAGGAGGGCGCGCTTGCACATGGCCTTGCCCGTCATGTCGTCCGGGCCGTAGCGCGCCGGCAGGAAGGCGTCCGTCTGGGGGTTCCACTCGTGCGCGTCGATGCCGTTGATGATGCCGGTGAGCGCGTGCGAGCGGCGGCGCAAGAGGCCATCCAGCCCGTAGCCCTGCTCCGGCGTCTGGATTTCACGCGCGTAGGTGGGCGACACGGTGGTGAGCGCCTCGGAGTAGACGAGCCCCGCCTTGAGGAAGTTGACGTGGTCGTAGAACTCCACGCCCTCCGGGGTGAAGAGGTCCCACGGCAGCCCCAGGTCCTCCATGGTCCGCTTGGGGAACTGCCCCTGGTAGGCCAGGTTGTGGATGGTGAAGACGCACTTCGCGCGGGCCAGCGGCGTGCCCTGGAAGCCCCGGCGCAGCGCCACCGGGACGAGTCCCGTCTGCCAGTCGTGCAGGTGGATGATGTCCGGGAAGAAGCGCAGGCGCTGCGCGGCCTGGAGCGCGCCCACGCACAGGTAGGCGAAGCGGCGGGGGTTGTCCGGGAACTCGCCGCCCGCGTCGCCGTAGAGCCCCTTGCGGCCGCCGTAGAAGGCCTCGTTCTCCAGGAAGAGGACCTCCAGGCGTTCAGAGAGGCGCGCGGACAGGATGGGGCCGCCCGTCTCACCGAAGGGGAAGCGCAGCACCAGGGACTGCCCGGTGGGCAGCAAGTGTCCGGTGTTGCGCACGTCCTGGTAGCGGGGCGTGACGATCTTCACGTCGTGCCCCAGCCCGGCGAGCGCCGTGGGCAGGGCCCCGGCCACGTCGCCCAGTCCCCCCGTCTTCGAGAAGGGGGTGACCTCCGAGGCGATGAAGAGGATCTTCATGAGTCCCGCCATTGCGTGCGAGTCCCGACAGGGAGTCAACCGCGAACGTGCGCGGCGGGGCGCGGTTTCCTATGGTGCGCCGCGTGACGACGATCCCACCCGACCCCATCCAGCGCTTCGCGGACCTCTTCGCCCAGGCGAAGGCCGCCATCCCCGTGGACCCCAACGCCATGGTCGTGGCGTCCGTGGACGACCAGGGGCGCCCCAGCTCACGCGTGGTCCTGCTCAAGGACTTCGATGCGCGCGGCTTCGTCTTCTTCACCAACTTCCACAGCAGGAAAGGCCAGCAGCTGCGGGCGCACCCGTACGCGGCGCTGTGCTTCCACTGGCAGCCCCTGGAGCAGCAGGTGCGCATCGAGGGCCGCGTGGAGCAGGTGAGCGACGCGGAAGCCGACGCGTACTTCCAGAGCCGCGCGCGCGGCAGCCAGATTGGCGCGTGGGCCAGCCTCCAGAGTGAGGAGCTGCCCTCGCGCGAGCTGTTGGAGCAGCGCGTGGCGGAGGTGGAGGCGCGCTTCCAGGGCCGGGCGGTGGAGCGTCCGCCGCACTGGAGCGGCTTCCGCGTGGTGCCGGACCGCATCGAGTTCTGGCACGCCCGGCCCAGCCGGCTGCACGAGCGCAACGTGTACCTGCGCGACGGCGCGGGCTGGAAGACGCAGCTGCTGTATCCCTGAGCTTCAGGGCACGCGGTGCTCGCGGAAGGTGACGCGCAGCGTGTACGTGCCCGCCGGGGCCTCCACCCGCACGAAGTCCCGCGCGTGCGGCGTCGCCTGTGTCAGCGTGCCGCCCGTGGCCTGCTTCTCCCAGGCCACCAGCGCCAGGTCGTCCACCGCCGTCACGCCCTGGCCGGACTTCGGGGGCGCGGTGTTGAGCGTGAGGTCCAGGGCCCAGGGCGCGTTCCACAGGTCCGGCTTCGGCGGGTCGGCGGGGAAGCGCAGGTCCTCCGCCACCAGCGTCCAGTCGTAGGTGCCGCCCTCGTGGCGCAGCAGCGTCTGCTCGCCGAAGAGCGTGTAGGACTCCACGGGCAGGTACTGCACCTTCGCAAAGAACGCTCCGCCGCCCTGCCCCTTCAGCCACGCCACCGCCGTGAGGTCGCGGTTGGGCGGCCCCTCCGCGAAGCCCGGCGGACGGAAGCGGTTGACCAGCTTCACCGCCGCGCTCCTGGAATCGCTGGCCGCGCGCCGCTGGCAGAGCGCCGCCGCGCCCCGGTGCGGCCCGTCCTGGCACACGTAGCCGGCGTTGGGCCCCACGCTCCAGCGCGCCAACTCATTGGCGTCGTCGTCCACGTCGTGGTCCTCGAAGTCGCCGTGCAAGAGCACGTCGCGGCCGGCCTTGAGCTTCACGCTGCCCGCGTCCGCGCCCGTGAGCGTCGCCACCGCCACGGACTCGCCCTGATGGCGCAGGGGCCGCAGGTCCACCGTGGCGCGGCCGTTGGCCGCCACCGTCACCGGCACGTCCACGGTGCGCTCGCTCACCTTCGCGTGCGTGTCCTCCGCAAGCAGCTCGCCCCAGGAGGGCTGGGGCACCAGCTCCACCCCGCCCTCGCGGGACAGCTCCGCCAGGTTGCGCAGGAAGCTGTCCGCCAGGTCGCCCGCGACGGGCCGGGGGCGGTAGTCCTCGATGTAGACGGGCACCGCGCGGGCCCGGTCCACGCGCGCGCCCGTGGCCTCCACCTCCGCCATCAGGCCCACCATCGTCTCCATGCGGTCCTGGTCGAAGGCGAAGTTGCCCAGCGACTGCGCCATCAACACGCCTTCGTGGCGCGCGAAGCCCTGCGGGATGTGCGGGTGGTGCGCGATGACCAGCCCCGCGCCCGCGTCCACCAGGTCGCGCATCCGCTGCGCCGTGGGCGTGGAGGGCCGGACGCTGTACTCGACGCCGGTGTGCAGCACCGCCACCGGCACGCGCCCCTGCGCCTTCTCCGAGGCCAGCAGCGCGGAGGCCCGCGTCAGGTTGCGCGCGTCCGCCGCGCCACCTTGATTCGGGCCCGCGACGTACTGCTGCTCATGCGCGCTGCCGGTGATGGAGCACATGGAGACCAGGCTGTAGCCCCCGCCCGGAAGCGACACGCGCGCCGGCACGAAGGCCTGGTCCTCGTTCTGCCCCGCGCCGCTGTAGGCCATGCCCGTCGCGGCCACGTGCGTGAGCGTGTCCGCCAGCCCCGGCGCCAGGTAGTCGTAGACGTGGTTGTTGCCCAGGCTCACGTAGTCCACGCCCAGCCACGGCAGCGCGGGCAGTGAGCCCGGCAGCGTGAAGAAGGCGTAGGCCTTCTCGTCGTGGGGCGATACCGGGTGGTCCGTCACCGGCGTCTCCAGGTTCACGGCGCGGAAGTCCGCCGCCTGGAAGTAGGGCCGCACGTGGGTGAAGACGGCCTTCGTGCCCGGCAGCGGATCCGACACGCGGATGAGCGCCGCCGGGTCATCCTTGGGCATCTGGTTGCGCGGCGTGGTGTCGTCCGGATCCAGGAAGCGCCGGCCCAGGGACACGTCGCCCGCGAAGAGCATCCGCACGCCGTCCTTCGGAGACAGGCGCACCGGCGGCAGCGTCACGCGCGTCTCGGTCAGGCTCCGGCGCAGCTCCACCGCCACCACCGCCGGGCGGAAGGCCTCCGCCTCCACGGTGAGCATCCGGTTGTGTCGCGGCAGCACGGGGAACCTGAAGTGTCCGGCCGCGTCCGTGCGCGCCTGCGCGTCACCGGCCTTCACCACCGCGTCCGCCACCGGCGTGCCCGCCGTGGAGACCAGCGAGCCCTCCAGCGCGATGCCGGTGCAGGCGTAGTCATGGCGCGCGGTGCGCTCGGCGTCAGGCAGCGAGGCGTCCGTCGCGGGCTCCGGCGCGCACTCCGTCAGCACCGGGGACTCCTCGTCCGGCGGGGGCGGCTCCTCCGCCGTCTCGTCGGGAGGGGGCTCCTCGTCCGGTGGAGGCT
>NZ_RAWL01000022.1:0-39415 GCF_003668885.1 Corallococcus sp. AB049A
GGTGGTGTCGCGCTCGCTGCGCGGCTTGCTCTTCTCCACGCGCAGCGTCTTGCCGCCGTGCTGCTTGCCGTTGAGGGCCTCGAAGCCCGCGGAGTCCTCCTCGGCCACGAAGACGTACGCGAACGTGGGGCGCAGCTCCGCGCGCACCAGCTTGCCCACCGGCGCGCCCGCGTCCTCCATCGCCGTGGCGATGCTGCCCGGCCCCAGGCCGTCCGCGGTGCCCAGGTTCACCCAGAGCTTCGTCTCGCCCGGGCCCGGCTCCAGCGCGGCGGAAGGTGCGCCACCCCGGCGCTCGCCCCGGTCCTCGCGGCGCTCGTCGCGGCGCGGACGGCGTTCGCGGTCCGGGTGCTCGTCGCGGCGCGGACGCTCGGCGCGCTCGCCCCGGTCCTCGCGGCGGGGACGCTCGCGGTCGCGCTCACGGTCCTTGCCCCGGCGCTCCGTGGGCTTGCGCTCCGGCGCCGGCTCGCGCTTCTCCGTCTCACCGGCGGCCTGGGCCTTCTCCATGCGCAGGCGGCTGAAGTAGTACTTGATGAGGAAGGCGACGAGGTCGTCCGCGTCCGGGCGCTGCTTGAGCTGCGAGGCCAGGGGCAGGAAGCCCTCGAAGATGCTGGAGCCCATGCCCTCGCGCAGCTCACGCAAGTGGCGCTCGGTCCACAGGTGCATGGCCTCTTCGGGCGCGGGCATCTCACGCATCTCGAACTTGATGCCGAACTTCTTCTCCAGCACGGTGAACGTCGCCAGCTCGCGCCCGGAGAAGAGGTTGATGGCCGTGCCCTTGTTGCCGATGCGGCCCGTGCGGCCCACGCGGTGCAGGTAGACGGCGGGGTCCTCCGGCAGGGAGTAGTTGATGACGTACTCCAGCCCGGAGATGTCGATGCCGCGCGCCGCGATGTCCGTGGCGACCATGAAGGCCACCTCGCCGCGCTTCACCTTGCCCATCACCCGCTCGCGCTCCTTCTGCGGCAGGTCTCCGTTGAGCAGTTCCGCGTCGAAGCCGTTGCGGTTGAGCACCGCGGTCACCAGCGCCGTGTCATCCCGCGTGTTGCAGAAGATGATGGCGTTGGAGGGCTCCTCCTTCTCCAGGATGTAGATGAGGTTGCGCGGCTTGGGGAACTGGTCCGACACGTCGTAGCGGATGTGGTGGATGTGCTCCACCGTGAAGACGTCGCCGGACAGCAGCAGCGTCTCCGCGTTCGTCGTGTAGCGCGCGATGAGGTTCTGGATGTCCGTGGGGACGGTGGCGCTGAAGAGCAGCACCTGGCGCGTCTTCGGAAGACGGTCGAGGATGCGGGTCACTTCCTCGTAGAAGCCCTGGTTCAGCATCTCGTCGGCTTCGTCGAGGATGGCGTGGTCGCAGCCGTCCAGCTTGAGGTTGCCGCGGTTGATGTGGTCGAAGACGCGGCCGGGGGTGCCCACGATGATGGGCGTGCCCTCTTCCAGCGCGTCCTCCTGCTGCTTCATGGAGGCGCCGCCGTAGATGGCCGCCACCTTCACGCCCTTGTACTTGGCCAGGGTGGTGAGCTCCTCCGCCACCTGGAGCGCCAGCTCGCGCGTGGGGCAGAGGATGAGGGCGCGCACGCGCTTCTCGTCCGCCGGAATCTTCTCCAGCAGGGGCAGGCCGAAGGCGGCCGTCTTGCCCGTGCCCGTCTTGCTGCGGACGATGAGGTCCTTGCCCGCCATCGCGGGGCCAAAGGCCTTGGCCTGGACGGGGGTGGGACTGGTGTAGCCGCGCTCCGCCAGCGCGCGGCGGAGGGGCTCGGAGAGGTTCATTTCTTCGAAGCTGATGTCCGCGATGTACTCGCCGGGACGCGTCGTGGCTTCGTCAGGTGCCGGGGCTCCCGGCGTGGGCTCTTGGATGTCGCTCATCGGGCATGGGCATAGCCCCTGCATTACCCTCTGGCAACAATCGCGGCACTTTGGGGTATGGAGCGCGCATGGCGAATGGGAGGAAGAGAACCAATGGACCGGCCGCCCCCCGGCCCCGCGCGAAGCGCCCCGCGGCCTCCGACCGGGCATCCGCCCCGGAGGCGCCGGAGGCTCTGGACGAAGAAGTGGAGGGCACCCCCCAGGACCCGGACGCCCTGGAGCCGGACCTGGCGGAATTGAACGAAGCGGAGGCGGAAATCGAGGAGGTGGCCACCCCGGCCCGCCCTGTGCGGCCCACGGTCCTGGTGAAGGCGGAAGGCGCCTCCATCACCAGCCGGGACCCCCTCCAGGCCTACATGGCCGAGGTGACGAAGCACCCCCTGCTCACCCGGGAGGAGGAGCACCGGCTGGCCAAGGAGTACCAGTCCACGGGGGACGTGCGGGCGGCCTACCGCCTGGTGGCCTCCAACCTGAGACTCGTGGTGAAGCTGGCCCACGAGTACCACCGCAACCCCCTGTCCCTGCTGGACCTGGTGCAGGAGGGCAACATCGGGCTGATGCAGGCGGTGAAGAAGTACGACCCGGACCGGGGCGTGAAGCTGAGCTCCTACGCCGCGTGGTGGATACGGGCCTACATCCTCCGCTACATCATGGACAACTGGAAGATGGTGAAGCTGGGGACCACCGAGGCCCAGCGGAAGCTCTTCTTCAAGCTGCGCCAGGAGCAGGAGAAGCTCGTCGCCCAGGGCTTCGAGGCCAGCCCGCGCCTGCTGGCGGAGCGGCTCAACGTCTCCGAGCAGGACGTGGTGGAGATGGACCAGCGGCTGGGGCACGACGAGATGTCCCTCGACGCGCCGCTGGGCAACGACGGGGACTCGGGCGCCACCCGGGCGGACCGCTACCTGCCGTCCAACGCGGTGCCCGCCGACGAGCGCCTGGGCTCCGAACAGCTCAAGGCCCTCTTCCGGGAGAACCTCAACGCCTTCGCCCAGACGCTGGAGGGCAAGGAGCGCTACATCTTCGAGCACCGCCTCACCGCGGACGAACCGCTCACGCTCCAGGACATCGGCGACAAGTACGGCGTCAGCCGCGAGCGCGCCCGGCAGATTGAAGCGGCCCTCATCAACCGGATGCGCGAGTTCATGCGCGAGCGCATCCCGGACTTCGACATGGTGGCGGTGCCCAAGGGCTGAAAGCGCCCGGGGGGCGGCGCGGGCCCCCCGGTCTTTCCCGGCTACTTCCAGGGCCGGGAGATGATGCAGGCGTTGATGCCGCCCACGCCCATGGACAGCTTGCCCGAGCAGCCCTGGGGCGCGGCCACTTCCTGGTTGAAGACGAAGCGGCCGTGCACCCTGGCGATCTGCTTGTTGAGCTCCGTCGGGGCGAGCGGCGTGGGGTACACCTTGCCGGCCTCCGCGCCCAGGTACTGCGCGGTGAGCTCCCAGCCGCCGCCCGCGGACATGCCGTGGCCGAAGGTGCCCTTGCGCGCCGTAATCAGCACGGACTCCGGCATCACGTCGCGCAGGTTCTGCACCTCCAGGAAGTCACC
This sequence comes from Corallococcus sp. AB049A, assembly GCF_003668885.1. NCBI lineage: Bacteria > Pseudomonadati > Myxococcota > Myxococcia > Myxococcales > Myxococcaceae > Corallococcus > Corallococcus sp. AB049A. Next base: position 3,416 of record NZ_RAWL01000022.1, read on the forward strand.
CGGGGTGGCGGTGGCGTGCAGGTCCCAGCTGCCCACGTCCTCGGGCTGGCAGCCCGCGGCGCCCAGCGCCTCGCGGATGGCCAGGGTGGGGCCTTCCTTGGACGGGGTGATGATGTGGTCCGCGTCCGCGGTGACGCCCACGGCCACGGGCTCCAGGCCCAGCGCCTTGAAGCCCTTCTGGGTGAAGTGCTCGTAGTCGCCCACCACCCACACCACCGCGCCACCGGCGATGTGCGTGCCGCGCAGCGCGGTGAGGGGCTTGGACACGGCGGCGTCCGCGGAGATGACGCGCGCGTTGTAGAAGCCGCCCACCACCAGCGGGTTGGGCGCCGCGTCCGTCATGCCCAGCACGACGGCCTTCGCCTCGCCCAGGCGGATGGCGTTCATGGCCAGCTTCAGGCCGTAGCCGAAGGACGAGCACGCGGCCACCGGCGCGAACGTCATGCCCGTAATCTGCCCCAGCATGGACACCTGGGACGCGGGCGTGTTGTGGATGTTCCACAGCACGTTGGAGGACACGGCGTTCCACGGCGGCTCGGGCGCGTTCCACTTCTTCTGCAGGCGCCCGTTGCGCGTGCGCTTCTCCTTGATGACGGACAGCTTGGCGGACTCCACGTCGCCCTCGTCGGGCACGCCAATGGCTTCAATCTCGCGCAGCTCCTCCAGGTACTCGCGCAGCTCCGGCGAGCGGCCCGCCCAGAAGTGCCACCAGTCGTCCTCCGCCTTGTCGCGCTCCACCTCTTCGATGGTGGAGGGCTCCGGGGGCAGGCCCGGCAGCGGCTCGCGCGTCTCACGCCACTGGCGGAGCGCGCCGTTGCGCTCCGGGGACGCCCAGAAGCGGTCCCACCGGCGCTGGGCGCGGTAGAGGTCCAGGGAGATGTGCTGGATGGTGGGCAGGTCGCCCAGGCCGGTGCCCACGTAGACGTGGGCCTTGGTGCCCAGCTCCTGGAGCTCTTTTTCAATGCCCGGGTTCTGCGCCAGCGACTGGATGAAGGCGCCGATGGCGTACTGCGTGGGCTGCCCCATCTTCCGCTCCAGCTGGGAGAAGCGGTTGGCGGGGAAGCGCGCGTCGATCCACGGCTTGTAGGCCGCCAGGTCGAACTCCGGCGTGCCGACGAGGAAGTTGTCCGGACCGAAGCCGTTGAAGGGGGTCAGCCAGGTCTCGGACGACGCCAGGTTCCTGGCGAAGGCCTCGATGTTGGGGGAACGCGGGGCGACCACGCCCCAGCCGAAGATTCCGACTCTGCGCACGGGTGTTTCCTCCGCCGCCCGGGGGAAGGCTACAGCGGCTGGATCTTGAGGTTGTCGAAGTGGACGCGCGTCTGCCATCCGGAGAAACCGAAGTACTGGTTCCGGGGGCCGTAGAGCGGGGACGCGTCCTGGAGGGTGAGGAAGGGCTTGCCGTCCACTTCCCACGACAGCAGGCCGTCCCGCCGCGTGATTTTGAAGTGGTAGCGCTGGCCGGGCACCACCACGGCGCCGTCGCGCACGGCGCGGTCGTTGGTGTGCTCGTGCTGGCGGGCGATGATGGACTGGGTGTTGCGCCAGCCGCCGAAGACGAAGACGTAGCCGGTGGCGGTGTACTGCAGGCGCGGGTCGCCGGCGTAGAAGGAGCGGCCGTCGCCCCACGCCTCCACCTTCATGTCGCCTTCGGGGCTGTCACCCCAGGCGTCGAATTCAATGACGGCGTTCTCCGGGAGGGGCTTCTTCAGCCACACCGGGCGGTTGCCCAGGTTCTGCACCACGAGCGCCCCGTCCTCGATTTTCGCGGCGGCGGGGTTCGTCACGTTCCACGCGTCGCCCAGGGTGTCGCGGTTGAAGTCGTCCTCGGACGGGCCCGGGGGCAGGGTGGGTTCCTGCTTCGCCACCATGGTGGCGGGCATGGAGTCCGGCGTGCCCACGCGCAGGTTGTCGAAGAAGAGCTGGGACTCCCAGCCGGACAGGCCCAGCCGGTCCTGCCCCTTGCCCTTGAGGGGGAACGGGTCGTCCAGCTCCGCCACCAGCTGGCCGTCGATGGCCCACTTGAGCACGTTGCCGCGCCGCTCGACGCGCCAGTGGTACGTGCGGCCGGACTGGATGGGGGCGCCCACGCGGGACTCCACCCGAACCTTGGTGTCCTTCCTGAAGACGCCGGTGGCGACGAGGTCCGCGCCCTGGCCGCCGCCCTTCTCCGCGATGCGCGCGGCCCTGCGCTGGAGCGCGTCCAGCGCGGGGGCGTTGATGTCCTTGCGCGCGATGACGGACAGGCTGTTGTTCCACCCGCCCTGCACCAGCACGTACCCGGAGGCCGGGTCGCGTCCGTTGCCGAACAGCTCCACGCGGATGTCGCCCTCGGGGTACTCCGGGCGCACGTCGAACTCCACCGCCACGTCGTCCGGCAGCGCGGCCTGGAGCCACAGCGGGTTGTTCTTGGGCGCGGGGCCCAAAAGCTCCCCGTTCGTCACGCGCCAGTAGGCCCCGGTGGAGAAGAAGTCGCGCGAGACGACCGCAGGGTCGTTGAAGGCCTGCTGGTAGGGCACCGTCGCGGTGACGTCCGCCTGGCCCCGGAAGAGCGCGTAGTGGATGAGCGGCAGCTGGATGAAGGCGACGGCGCCAGCGAGGACGGCCCACCCCTTGCGGCTCATGCCCGCGGGCTTGCGCCACGCTTCGTGGGGCACGGCGGGCTGGGAGGCGTCCGGGGATGACGGGACGGAGGCCGCCGGGGGCGACCCTTCCTGCTTCTGCGTGTCCTTGTCCTTGCGGCTGGCCTGGCCCATCGATGCTCGAGGAAGGGGAGGGGGAAAGCCGGCGGAATCTACGCCCCGGCCCCTCCGGCGTAAAGGATTGCCGGGACAGGGGTTACTTGACCCCCCATCGCTTCTCGAGCGCCTGCTGCTCCGCCAGGCGCTGCTTCAGCCGCTGCTTCTCCGCCTTCTGTTGATCCGACTCCTCCGGCGAGGGGCGCACGGCCAGCTGGTAGACACTGCCCGCCAGGGCGAAGAGCAGCGCGGCGATGATGACGCCCCAGGGCCGGCTGGCCGCCGCCTCCACCACGCCGCCAAACTGGTGCAGCGCCGCCAGCGCGCCAATCACCAGCAGCCACGCGCCCACCACCGACGCGACGATGCCGCTCACCTGCCGGTGGAGGAAGGCGCCCACCAGTCCGCCCACGATGAAGCCCGGCCCGAAGCCGAGCAGGAAGTCCGCGGGGCCTGCGATCTGGCCCGCCACGAGCCCCAGCGGCACGCCCACGCCCACGAAGGTGACGGCGGGAGGAAAGAGGAAGCCCAGCGCCATCAGCGCGGCGGCCACCAGGGTGGGCAGGCGGGGATCCAGCTCCGTCCCCAGGTTGAGCCGCTGGACGACAGCGCCCGTCCACACCAGGCCCAGCACCGCGCCCACCGGGCCCGCCACGGCGCGGAACAGCTTGCCGCCGCCCGCGAGCAGCAGCACCAGCCCCACGAGCGCCACCACGACGCCGACCCACATGGGCAACAGCCGGTAGATGCCCACCCAGCCGGAGGGGTTGAAGGACTGGTACGACTTGAGCGCCTGGAGGAAGCCTTCCATGACGCACCATCCTAGCGGCTGTGGCCGTCAGGAATAGCGGGTCAGGACCAGCCCCAGCAGCAGCACCAGGATGACCGCGCCCAGCAGCGCGTACGCGTAGAGGGAGCGGGGCGTTTCGGTGGCGCGCAGCAGGTCTTCCGCGCGTTCGCGGTCTTCCGGGGAGGGGCTGCCCGCGAGGATGCGCCGGGCGTCCTGCCGGGCACCGGCCACGTCACCGGCGTCCTTGCGGGCCCACGCGGCGCGCACCGGTTCGGAGCCGGGGGCCGGGCCGGACTCCGGGGGCGTCTGTCCGCCTTTCGCCATGGCGCGCGTCTATACCAGGGAATGCAGGCACCCGCCGACGGTATAAGCAGGTCCCCATGCCCGTGCGGCCCCTCTCGCGTCGAAACCTCCTGCTCGCCACGTCCGCGCTCGTCCCGCTGCTGTCCCGGCGTGCGGCCGCGTTCGGTGAGAAGAGCCGCTTCATCCCCGCCGTGGCCCGGCACGGGGGCCGCTGGGACGTCCGGCTGTCGGGCTTGAGGCGGCTTGCGTGGGAGCTGCAGCGGCGCACGTCCGTGGAGGTGGTGCCGGACGCGCGCCCGTTCGCGCTGAGCAGCCCGGACCTCTTCGAGTACCCGTTCCTCTACTTCGGAGGGGACGGGGCCTTCCCGGCGCTGAGTGACGCGGAGGTGTCCAACCTGCGCCGCTACCTCACGTACGGCGGCTTCGTGTTCGGGGACGCCAACGACGGCAGCGACGGGGACGGCTTCGACGCCAGCTTCCGCCGGGAGATGGCGCGCGTGCTGCCGCAGAGCCCGCTGAAGGAGGCGCCGGGGACGCACGTCGTCTTCAAGTCCTTCTTCCTCCTGGACGCGGCGCCGGGGCGGCTTTTGCACAAGCCGCTGCCGCTGGTGGCGAGCGTGGGCAAGCGCGCGGCGGTCATCTATTCGCAGAACGACGTGGCGGGCGCGTGGAGCCGCAGCGAGTCCGGCGACTACGAGTTCGACGTGTCCCCCGGCGGCGAGCCGCAGCGTGAGCTGGCCATCCGCCTGGGCATCAACCTGTGCATGTACGCGCTCTGCCTGGACTACAAGGACGACGCGGTGCACCTGCCCCTCATCCTCAACAAGCGGCGCTAGCAGGGCCCTGCGCGCGCGCACCCTCGAATGAACTCCCCGTCCTTCAACGCGTGGAAGCTCGTCAGCCTGTCGCCCCTGCCCGTGTGGGCGCTGGTGCTTCTGGGCGTGGGGCTCTTGCTGGGCATCGGGTTGGCGGCGTGGGGCGTGCGCCGTGAGCCTTCGCGGGGCCGCAAGCTCCTCCTGTGGAGCCTGCGCCTGGGCGCGGGCGTGGCGGCGTTCTTCTTCCTGCTGGAGCCCGGCATCCGGCACCTGCAGGTGGCGCGGATGAAGAACCGGGTGGCGGTGCTGGTGGACCGCTCGGCGTCCATGAACTTCCCGTCGGAGCCGGGCGGGTCCACGCGCAGCGCGCAGGTGGCGGCGTTCCTGGAGAAGGCGGCGCCCACGTTCGCGTCGTGGCAGGACCGCTTCACGGTGGAGGTGTACGGCGTGGATCCGGAGCTCTCTCCGGTGACGGCCGCGCAGCTCTCCCAGGAGCCCGCGCGGGCAGGCACGACGGACCTGCTGGCGGCGCTGCGGTCCGCGGCGTCCGGAGGGCAGGGGTCCCGCAAGCTGTCGGGTGTGCTGCTGTTCAGCGACGGCGCGGACAACGCGGAGCTGAAGTCCGGCGCGGTGGGCCGGGCTCGCGCGGCGCTCACGGACCTGGGCGTGCCGGTGTCCACGTTCCTGGTGGGGCAGGAGGCGCTGAAGGATTTGTCGGTGGAGGGGCTGAAGGTGGATGACTTCGCCTTCGTGCGCAACTCGCTGACGGTGGAGGTGGAGATCCACGGGCGCGGGTTCAGCGGACAGGACATCCCCGTCGTCTTGAGCCAGGAGGGCAAGACGGTGGCCAGCAAGCTGGTGAAGATGACCACCGGCGACGACGTGAAGCCGGTGTCCTTCACCTTCACGCCGGACCAGACGGGGCGCTTCGTCTACACGGTCACGGTGCCCACGTTCCCGGATGAGGCGGTGAGCGACAACAACAGCAAGTCGTTCACGCTGAAGGTGATTCGCGACCGCGTGCGCGTGCTGCTGGTGGTGGGACGGCCGTCGTGGGACGAGCGCTTCCTGCGCGGGCTGCTCAAGCAGGACGCGAACGTGGACCTGGTGTCGTTCTACATCCTTCGCACGCTGTCGGATGACCCGGGCGTGTCGAACGAGCGGGAGCTGTCGCTCATCCCGTTCCCCATGGAGGAGATCTTCGACACGAAGCTGCACACGTTCGACGTCGTCATCTTCCAGAACTTCGGTTACTCGGATCCGTCGCTGTCCATCGCGGAGTACGAGCGCAACCTGGAGCGCTACATCCACGAGGGTGGCGCGTTCGTGATGATTGGCGGCGACAGCGTGCTGGGTGAAGGGCGCGCGGCGATGCCCACGCTGATGGAGGCGTTGCCGGTGGAGGCGGCGGGCCCGGCGAACGCGGATCCGTTCAAGCCGCGGCTGACGCCGGAGGGCCTGCGGCACCCGGTGACGTCCATTGGCACGGGCGCGGCGAGCACGGAGGGCGCGTGGGGAGAGCTGGCGCCCATTCCGGGCGCGAACCTGACGCGGGCGCGGCCGGGGGCGACGGTGTTGATGGACCACCCGTTCATGACGGTGGACGGGAAGAACGCGCCGCTCGTGTCGGTGTGGGACTACGGGCGGGGCCGGGCGATGGTGGTGGCGACGGACGCGACGTGGTCGTGGGCGTTCACGGCGCACCGGGACGGTTCGCCGACCCGCGCGTATGACCGCTTCTGGGGCAATGCGCTGCGCTGGCTGGTGCGCGATCCGGACCTGACGACGCTGAAGGTGACTGCGGATCCGCCGTCGGTGGAGCCGGGGCGGCCGGTGGGCGTGGTGGTGCAGGCGCGGACGGCGGACTACCAGCCGGCGGAGGGCGCTCAGGTGCGGGTGGAGCTGTTCTCCGTGGCGACGCAGAAGCCGGTGGCGGTGCAGACGGGCACGGCGGGGGCGGACGGCGTGGTGCGGCTGGAGTTCGCGCCGCCGGCGCCGGGGCCGTACAAGCTGCTCGCGTCCGCGAAGAAGGGCGAGACGGACCTGGGCAAGGGCGAGGACGCGGTGGCGGTGCGCGCGGTGGGCCCGGAGCTGTCGGACGCGTCGGTGCGGCCGGAGCTGATGGAGCAGATCGCCAGCGTGACGGAGGGCAAGGCGTTCAAGCTGCCGCAGGACGGGATGCCGGACGTGCCGCTGTTGGATCCGCCGGTGGTGGAGGTGGGGCGCGCGAAGGACCAGCCGCTGTGGGACCGCTGGTACTACCTCGTCGCGCTCATCGCGCTGCTGGGCGCGGAGTGGTTCGCACGGCGGCGCTTCGGATACGTGTAGCCGGCGCCGAGGCCTGATGCACAGGCCCCGGCGGTGAGGCGGAAGTGACTACTCCGCCTTCTCCACCACGCCGCAGGCGATGCGGCCGCCGGCGTCGCCGGTGGGGTCGGTGTGGTAGTCGTCCAGCTTGGCGTGGACCATGACGGCCGAGCCGTCCTTGTCGAGCAGCGACTTCACCTTGAGGTCCGCGACGAAGACGTCGAACTGCACCTTGCCGTCCTGCGGGACGTAGAGGTTCGGCAGGTCACCCGCGTGCTGGCCCTTGGGCGACAGCGCGCCGTGCTGCTTCTTCGTCGGGTTGAAGTGGCCGCCCGCCGTCTTGAACTCCGGCGCCTCGCACTTGCCCGTCTCGTGGATGTGGAAGGCGTGCTCGCCCGCGGGCAGGTTCATCAGCGTGCCCTTCACCAGCACGCCCTTGGGCGCCTGCTCCAGCGTCACCTCGCCCACGTCCTTGCCCTGGGCGTCCTTCAGCGTCGCCTTCACCGTCTCGCCCTTCTTGGGGGCGGGCTTCGTCCCGGCGTCCGCGGGGGCCGGCGTCCCGGCGTCCTGGGCCAGGGCGGGCGTGGAGAGGAGGGCGGCGGCAACCAGCAGGGAACGGATCGTCATGTCTCGGAGACTCCAGGGATGGGGTTACCCAACAACGGGCACACTACCCGCCGCACCTGCTTCCCGCTGGAGAATGTCCACCGTTGCATGCGCCCGGTGACAGGGAGTCATCACTCCGGCAGCGCGCCATCCAGCGGCACCGGCACCACCCGGGACGCCCCGAACGCGGGCGCCCAGACCCGCTGCACCTGCGTCCCGTTGAGAAAGCGCATCACCGCGCGGAAGGCCGCCTCAGGCCCTCCCAGCCCTTGCGCCCAGGCGCTGCCCCGGGGCGACAGGTTCGGCACCAGCGGACCCAGCGACTCGCGAGTCCTCGCGCCCCGGGTGATGCCCAGTCCTTCGTCGCGGATCCGCTGCGGGACGTATAGCGGCGCGAACCGCGCGTGACGGTGGTCGTGCACGCAGCCGGGCTCCTCCAGCAGCGCCGCGGACAGGGGCAGCTCGCGCACGTTGAACAGCAGCTTCACGGCTTCTTCGTGCGGATCATACGGACCGCGCAGCCGGTGGTCTCCTCGCGGAATCAACCGCCGGTCCAGGTAGCAGAACGCCTTCGCTTCTGGCGGCACCGCGCCCCGGTGCCTCGCGCCGCCGTAGCGGAAGAACGGACGCACGTGGCTTGCGTCCACCTCCAGCTCCGGCCCCTGTTTCAGCGCGCGCAGCTTGGGCAGCAACGCGGGCTCCAAGCCGTGCTCCCGCGCGAAGTCCTCCAGCGTGTCCCCGGTCGCGGCGCGGAAGGCCTCGAGGCGCGCGAGCAACCGCTCCCGGTCCGCGTCCACCAGCAGTTCATCGAAGCGCGTCTTCACTCCGGGCAGGCTCACCGGGATGAGCGTGGTGAGCAGCTCGCCCCGCGCACGCCAGTCGGCGTCCAGCGCGGCGGCCTCGCGGGCGATGGGGGAGAGCCGCCACTCGGGCGCCTCCGGCGTGAAGCACTGGCCCACGCCCTTGTGCTCATGGCGGGGCGGAGCGGCCTCCGCGCCCGAACGCGACGTCCACACCGTGATGCACGTGCGCACCTGCGTGCCCGTGAAGATGCCCGGGCCCAGGTCCACCACTTCGCGCAGGTGGAGCGCTTGCAGCAACGCATGGCGCAGCGGCGCGTAGATGAACGCCTCCAGCAGGCTCGCGGGCGTGATGAAGGCCAGCACTCCCGGCCGCGCCGTCAGCCGCTTCATGGCCACGAGCAGGAAGAACGCGAAGTCGTCCCGGAGGCTCGTGCCCGGCGGCATCTCCAGCGGCACCAGGGCGCGCAGCCGCGCGTAGCAGGCCGCGTCCTTCAGCACCGCCGACGTGCCGTTGTAGGGCGGGTTGCCCACCCATAGCTCCGCGTGCCCCTCCGGTGTCCCCGCGAGCAGCGGATCCAATCCGCCCCGGAGCGCGTCCCCCACGCGCACGTCCGCGCCCGGCACGCGGGCCTGGCACAGGCGCGCGACGCCCTCATCCAGCTCCAGGCCGCACAGCCTCGCGTCCGGGCGGTGCCTGGCGGCGGCGGCGAGGAAGGCCCCCGCGCCACAGGCCGGGTCCACCACGGTGAGCGGGCCGTCACCCAGGTGTGACAGCGCGAGCGCGAGCGTGCGCTCCACGATGGGCGCGGGCGTATAGAACGCGCCCACCGCCTTGCGGTTGATGCCGGGGAACTGGTGGACCAGCAGTTCCTCGTCCAGCTCGGGCGTGTCGAGGGCGCGGGCCATGCCGGGCCATCCTAGACAGATTCACCCGGTGGGCCGCGAGGGGCCGAAGTCCAATGCCGTGCCGCAGACTTTGCAATAGCGCGCATCCCCGTCATGACCCTGTGCGCCACAACCGGGGCACGCCTGGGTATTCACCGGCTGACGCGTGGCGTTGGCGAGCTCCACCGACACGATGCCCGTGGGCACCGCGATGATGCCGTAGCCCATCACCATCAGGATGGACGCGAGGAACTGCCCCGTCACCGTCTTGGGCGTGATGTCCCCGAAGCCCACCGTCGTCATCGTCACGATGGCCCAGTACATGGACCGGGGGATGCTGTCGAAGCCGTGCTCCTCGCCCTCCACCATGTACATGACCGCGCCCATGATGACGTCGATGCTGAGCACCGTGCCCAGGAAGACGATGATCTTGGGGCGGCTCGCGCGCAGCGCCGTGAGCAGCACCTCCGCCTGACCCAAGAGGTGCCCCAGCTTGAGGATGCGGAAGACGCGCAAGAGGCGCAGCACCCGGATGACCAGCAGCGTCTGCGCGCCGGGAATCAGCACGCTGAGGAATGACGGCAACAGCGCCATCAGGTCCACGATGCCGAAGAAGCTGCGCGCGTAGTGCAGCGGCTGGCGCACCGCGATGAGCCGCAGCACGTACTCCAGCGCGAACAGCACCGTGAAGACCCACTCGGCCGCGTGCAGCCAGGGGCCGTAGCCGGTGCGCACCTGCGCGACGCTCTCCAGCATCACCGCCGCCACGCTGAACACGATGGCCCACAGGAGGGCCACGTCGAACGCCTTGCCCGCCGGCGTGTCCGCTTCGAAGATGATGGTGTGCAGGCGGGCGCGAAAGCCGCTCGGCGGGCTCTGTTCGGAAGGGCGGTCCACGGGCCGCGCAGCTTAGGCGCAATCCCCCTGGGAACGTTCAACAGCGTCCTGGTGGCCTGGACCGGCGGCTGGATTGCCAGGGCCGGGTCGCGGCCCAAGGTTCCCGGGCGCCCTGTCCATGGCTTGGAGCGGCTCTGGCGCATGTTGCAAATCCTCGACGCCATCCCGGTGTGGCTGCTGGCCCTGATGGTGATGGGCCTGCTCTTCCTGAGCCTGGAGTCCGGCCACCGGCTCAGCCACCGGAAGCCGGGGCTCGGGGATGCGTCGGCGCTCCAGGCGTCGGTGCTCGGGCTGGTGGCGCTCCTGCTCGCCTTCTCCTTCTCCATGGCCTCCGACCGGTACTCGCTGCGCCGCACCCTCGTGGTGAAGGAGTCGAACGCCATCGGCACGCTCTACCTGCGCCTCGGCTACCTGCCCGAGCCCGCACGCGACGAGCTGCGCGCCCGGCTGCGCCGCTACACCGACCTCCGCCTGGAGGGGTACCAGGCCGTGGGAGACCTGGCCCTCTTCGCGACGAAGCTCCAGGAGTCGAAGTCGCTCCAGTCGGAGCTCTGGGCTCGGCTGGAGGCGCTGGCGCCCCGCGTGGAGGCTCCCGTGCTCATCCTCGTCACCCAGGCGATGAATGACGTGTTCGACGTCTCCGATGAGCGCCTGGCGGCGGCCCACAACCTCATCCCGACCACCATCTTCGTCCTGCTGCTCGTGGGGATGCTCGGCTCCGGCGTGCTCCTGGGGTACCGGCCGGAGGCACAGGTGCGCGGGCTGCTCTCCTGGACCCTGTTCGTGGTCATCCTGACCGCCGTGATGTTCACCCTGCTGGACCTGGACCTCCCCACGCGAGGCCGCATCCGCGTGGACCAGCAGCCGCTGCGCTCGCTCCAGGAACAGCTGCGCGCCCATCCCTGACCACGTCAAAGGCAATCGGCGGCGGGGGTCGTCCGTTCAGGGGGCATGCGAACCCTGAAAGACACCATTTCCCTCTCCCTTGTCGGCCTGTCGCTCACAGCCCTCCCGGCCATCGCTGGCGAAGCGCCCACGCCGCAGGAGGTCATGCGGGAAGCCCGTAGGAACGTGCTCACGGATGGCATCGAGAAGGCGGAGGCCGTGCGCATCGGCGGCATCGACCAGTGGATTTCCGTGCGCGGGCGCCACAAGGACAACCCGCTGCTGCTCTTCCTGCACGGCGGGCCGGGCTTCACCGCGCTGCCCGCCGCGTACTTCTACCAGGGCGAATGGGAGGAATATTTCACCGTCGCGCACTGGGATCAGCGCGGCGCAGGCAAGACGTATGCCCTCAACCCGCCGGACAAGGTGAAGCCCACCATGACGGTGGACCGCATGGTCGCGGACGCGGAGGAGGTCATCGCGTACCTGCGCAAGACGTACGGCAAGAAGCGCATCGTGCTCGTGGGCCACAGCTGGGGCACGCTGCTGGGCGTGAGGCTCGTCCAGAAGCACCCGGACTGGTTCGACGCGTACGTGGGCATCGGTCAGGGATTGGACGTGCCGAGGAACGAGGTCCTGGGCTACGAGGCCACGCTCGCCGCGGCGAAGGCGGACGGCAACAAGAAGGCCGTCGCGGACCTGGAGTCCATCGCCCCGTTCCCGGACCCGAAGGACCCCGCGCGCACGCTGGCCAACCTGCACAAGGAGCGCCGCTGGCGCTCGTACTACGAGGCCCACGGCTGGCGCGCGCCGGACTGGCACGGCGCCCAGGTCTGGCGCTACAGCCCGGACGTCACCGACAAGGACATGGACGCGCGCGACGCGGGCCTGGACCTGAGCCTTGAGAGGTTCTGGGGGCCCATCTCCCAGATGAACCTCACGAAGGCCCACCGCTTCGCCGTGCCCGTCGTCTTCTTCCACGGCCGGCACGACCGCACCGTGTCCGCGCAGCTCCTGGAGGCCTGGTTCCCCACCGTCCAGGCTCCGTCGAAGAAGCTCGTCTGGTTCGAGGACTCCGCGCACATGGTGCACGAAGAGGAACCCGGCAAGGTGCTCGTGCACCTGGTGAACGACGTGCTCCCGCTCACGCGCGGGAAGTAGTCACGGGGGAAAAAGAAAGGCGGAACCCGAGCCCCTTTGGAAACTCCCGGGTTCCGCCCTGTCCTCCACGCCGAGGAAGAAACCGTGAAGGACGGCCGAGCAGCCTCAAATCTTTTGCGGCGCCACGCCCGTGGGAACCGCCACGGGAGGCGGCGTCACCGCCGCGCCCACGTGCATGCGGTGCTCCACCTCCGCGAAGCGCGCGGAGGCCTCCGCCTCCGGCGCCAGCAGCGACACCACCCAGCCCACGATGAAGGACAGCGGGATGGTGACGATGCCCGGGTTCTTCAGCGGGAAGACGGCGGACGCGTTGCCGAGCAGCTCCACCTGCACCGTGGGCGACAGGAAGATGAGCAGCACCGCGCTGATGGACCCCGTCAGCATGCTGGCCACCGCGCCCTTGGTGGTGAAGTTCCTCCACAGCATGGACAACAGCAGCGCGGGGAAGTTCGCGCTCGCGGCGATGGCGAACGCCAGGCCCACCATGAAGGCCACGTTCTGGTTCTTGAAGACGACGCCCAGGATGATGGCCAGGATGCCCAGCGCCAGGCTGGCGATGCGCGCCACCTTCAGCTGCTCCGCCTCCGGCGCGTGTCCCTTGCGCACCACGCTGGACCACAGGTCATGGGACAGCGCCGCCGCGCCTGACAGCGTCAGGCCCGCCACCACCGCGAGGATGGTGGCGAAGGACACCGCGGAGATGAAGCCCAGGAAGCCCGTGCCGCCCACGACCTCCGCCAGCATGGGCGCCGCCATGTTGCCGCCCTTGTCCACGCTCACGATGGCCTGACGGCCCACCAGCACGGACGCGCCGAAGCCCAGGATGAACGTCACCAGGTAGAAGAAGCCGATGAGGCCCGTGGCGTAGAAGACGCTGGTGCGCGCCGCCTTCGCGTTGGGCACCGTGTAGAAGCGCATCAGGATGTGCGGCAGGCCCGCCGTGCCGAACATCAGCGCCAGGCCCAGGGAGAGGGTCTCCAGCGGGTTGGACACCAGCTTGCCCGGCGCCAGCGCCTCCGGTCCGTAGCGGTTCACCGCCTCACTGAAGAGCGCCGTGGGACTGAAGCCGAACTGCCACAGCACCGACACCGCCAGCGCCGTCGCGCCGCCCAGCAGCAGCACCGCCTTCACGATTTGAACCCACGTGGTGGCGATCATCCCGCCGAACAGCACGTAGAGGATCATCACCGCGCCCACGATGACCACGGCCGTCTCATACGAGAGGCCGAACAGCAGGCGGATGAGGTTGCCCGCGCCCACCATCTGGGCAATCAGGTAGAAGACGACGACGGTGAGCGTGCCCACCGCGGCGGACAGCCGCACCGGGGTCTGCTTCAGGCGGTAGGCCACCACGTCCGCGAAGGTGTACTTGCCCAGGTTGCGCAGGGGCTCCGCGATGAGGAAGGTCACCACCGGCCAGCCCACCAGCCAGCCCACGGAGTAGATGAGCCCGTCAAAGCCGGACGTGGCCACGAGGCCCGCGATGCCCAGGAAGCTGGCGGCGCTCATGAAGTCGCCCGCCAGCGCGAAGCCGTTCTGCCCCGCGCTGATGCCGCCGCCCGCGGCGAAGAACTCCGACGTCGTCTTCGTCTTGCGCGCCGCCCAGTAGGTGATGGCCAGCGTGATGCTGACGAAGAGGAGGAAGAAGACGATGGCCGTGGTGTTGGGCTGGCCAAGCTGCGTGCCCGCGGTCGTGGGATTCATGGTTGGCCTTTCAGCGGCGCAGCTCGTCGAGGGCGCTGTCGTACTTCTTGTTGGCCCAGCTCATGTAGACGCCCGTCAGCACCCAGGCGAAGAGGATGGTGAGCGCCCCCAGCACGATGCCGACGGACAGCCCCGGCACGAACTGATGCCCCATCAGCGGCCGGTTGAAGGCCACCAGCAGGATGAAGCCCAGGTAGGCGACGAGCATCGCCACCGTCAGCGCGCCCGCCACGCGCCAGCGCCTCGCGGCGAGCGCCTTCAACGCCTCGTCCTTGGAATTGCCGTGCATCGGTGTTCCTCCTTGTGAAGCGTGAAAGGGATGGGGGGTCAGCGGCGGGCGTCCGGCGGCAGGCCCTTGGTCAGCAGCTCATCCAGCACGGCGGGGTCCGCGAGCGTGCTCGCGTCACCCAGGTTCTCCGTCTCGCCGCCAGCAATCTTGCGGAGCATGCGGCGCAGGATCTTCCCGGAGCGCGTCTTGGGCAGGCCCGACACCAGCACCACCCGGTCCGGCGTGGCGATGGGGCCAATCACGTGGCGCACCTGCTCACGCAGCGTGCCCACCATCTTCTCGTCCGGGGTGCGCACGAAGTCCGGCTTCACCGTGACGAAGGCGCAGACGCCCGTGCCCTTCAGGTCGTGCGGGAAGCCCACCACCGCGGCCTCGGCGACGGCCTCGTGGGCGACCAGCGCGCTCTCCACTTCGGCGGTGCCCAGGCGGTGGCCGGACACGTTGAGCACGTCGTCCACGCGGCCGGTGATCCAGTAGTAGCCGTCCTCGTCGCGGCGGCAGCCGTCGCCGGTGAAGTACAGCGGCAGGAAGCGCGCGTAGTACGTCTCCACGAAGCGCGAGTGGTGTCCGTACAGCGTGCGCGCCTGTCCCGGCCACGAGCGCGCGAGGCACAGGTTGCCGCTGACGCCGTTGCCCTCCAGCTTCCGGCCCTCTTCATCCACCAGCACCGGCTCCACGCCGAAGAAGGGCAGGGTGGCGCTGCCGGGCTTGCAGGGCGTCGCGCCGGGCAGCGGGGCGATGAGGATGCCGCCCGTCTCCGTCTGCCACCACGTGTCCACCACGGGGCAGCGGCCCTCGCCCACCACGTCGTGGAACCAGCGCCAGACCTCCGGGTTGATGGGCTCGCCCACGCTGCCCAAGAGGCGCAGCGACTTGCGGGAGGACTTCTTCACGAACGCGTCGCCCTCCTTGATCAGCGAGCGCAGCGCGGTGGGCGCGGTGTAGAGCGTGGTGGCCTTCAGGTCGTCCACCACCTGCCAGAGGCGGCTCGCGTCCGGCCACGTGGGGGTGGACTCGAAGAGGACCGTGGTGGTGCCGGTGCTGAGCGGGCCGTACACGAGATACGAGTGGCCCGTCACCCAGCCCACGTCCGCGGTGCAGAAGTGCACGTCGTCCGGCTGCGTGTCGAAGATGTAGCGGAACGTCGTGTTCGCGTAGACGAGGTAGCCACCGGTGGTGTGCAGCACGCCCTTGGGCTTCCCGGTGGAGCCGGAGGTGTAGAGGATGAAGAGTGGATCCTCCGCGTCCATCCACTCGGCGGGGCAGACGCCCCGGTGCTTCTGGACCTCCACGTCCAGCCAGTGGTCGCGCCCCTCGCGCATGGGCACTTCCCTGGGCGTGCGGCGCGCGACGAGCACGGACGTCACCTGGGACAGGCCCTCCAGGGCCTCGTCGGTGATGGCCTTGGTGGCCACGCTCTTGGGGCCGCGCGGGCCCTCGTTGGCGGTGATGACGACCTTGGCTCCGGAGTCCAGCACGCGCTCGCGCAGCGAGTCCGCGGAGAAGCCCGCGAACACCACCGAGTGCACCGCGCCGATGCGCGCGCACGCGAGCAGCGAGTACACCAGCTCCGGAATCATGGGCAGGTAGACGATGACGCGGTCCCCCTTCCGCACGCCGTGCGCCTTGAGCACGTTGGCCAGGCGGTTCACGTGGTGGGCGAGGTCGCGGAAGGTGACGGTCTCATACTCGCCGGGCGTGTTCTTCGCCCAGAGGATGGCGGCCTTGTCCGGGCGCGCCTTCGCGTGGCGGTCCACGCAGTTGACCGTCACGTTGAGCTTGCCGCCCACGAACCAGGCGAAGTCCGCGGCCTGCTCGTTCACCTCGCGGATGGACTCCGGCGGATGGAACCAGGTGAGCTGCTTCGCCTGTTCGCCCCAGAAGGCGTCCGGGGCCTCCAGGCTCTGGCGGTAGAGGCGCTGGTACTCCTCCAGGCTCTGCACGTGCGCGGTACGGCGGAAGGCTTCCTTGGGCTGGAAGAGCGAGTCCGTGTCGGTGGCCATGGCGTGCGTCCTCAGTAGAAGAGCTGGAGCTGGGCGGTGCCGGTGATGCCCGTGGTCGCGTGGGCGAGGTCTCCCGCGCGCGACACGGCCACCTCCGTCTTCAGGTTGAAGGTGTGCTTCTGGAACCAGAGGTTGAGGCCGGGCCTGAACGTGAGCAGGTCCGTGGCGTCCACGCGGCCGTTGAAGTACTCGCCGGTGAAGACGGGCTCGACGATGCCGATGCGGTAGCCCAGCTCCACGAAGAAGCCGGTGCCGCTGCGCACGTTGTCGAAGCCCTGCTGCCAGGAGAAGACGTTGCTCTGGAAGACGAACTCCTGGTTGTCCCCCACGGGGATGTCCAGGAACACGTCCGCCGCCAGGGCCACCGCGTCGTGCACGCCGGAGGCGGTCGCGATGGCGCCGTACTGGTAGTCCCCGCCCACGCCGAAGGACAGCATCGGCTGGTCCGTGAAGTAGATGCCGCGCAGGAACTGGTCGGTCTCGTGGCCCCAGACGTTGTAGCGGACGTGGCCCACGACGCGCGGCAGGTCGTCCGCGTTGACCGTCTGGCCGTTCTCCAGCTTTGCGCCCTCCACGCCGTTGAGGATGGCGGCGCGGTACGTCCAGGGGCCGGCGAAGCCGCGCACCTGCACGCCCATGTCGCGCCACACCTTGCCCACGCCTGGCGGGTAGCGGATGAGCTCGGAGTGGTAGTCCACCGTCTGGAGCGCGATGGCGCCCTGCAGCGCGTGGTGCGACAGCGGCGCGAGGATGAAGCCCGCCTCCACCCACGTCTTGTCGGCGAACTCGTACGCGACCGTGGCGTCCTGGATGTAGAAGGCGACGCTGTAGTCGCCGTTCTTGCCGAAGTTCGGCTGGTCCGTGTCGATGAAGAACGACAGCTTCTTCGTGATGGACCCGAAGACGAGCAGCCGCACGCGGCGCAGGAAGAAGTCAGTCCCCACGCCGCCCGTGGGCGCGCCGTCCTTCACCAGCTGCATCTGCGGATGCAGCAGCACGTCCACGCTGAGGACCGCGTCCTCGCCCAACTGAATCTTGCCCGCCGCCGCCGGCAACGCGGTCAGCAGGGCCGTGAGCACCAACAACCGCGACAGGGCATGGGGGATGGGGCGCATGGGTCCCCATCCCCTGAGCAACGCCCGTTCCACCCGGGCGCGCTCCGGGTTTCAGGACCTTGGAGGTTGGCTCGGCGCGTCAGGATGTGGCGGAAGGTGACAGGACGTTACCCCCCGTAACGATTCGTGCAGCGCGTCGTAACACCCGGGGTGGCGGTGTCAGGCGCGGGTGCGCGGGATGCCCAGCCGCTGGCGCTTCTCCCAGAGCGTCTTGCGGCTGATGCCCAGCCGGCGCGCCAGCTCCGTCTCGCCCATGCGGTCCTGATGCTCCAGCACGAAGCGGCGGAAGTACTCCTCCATGGAGTCGGGCGAGCGTGGGTCCTCGCTGGCCGGGACGGGCGGGAAGTCCGTCTCCTCCAGCGCGGGGACGCCCGGTCCGCCCGGCGGCTCCAGGGCCAGCAGGTCGGCGGTGATGAGCGGCCCGTCCGCGAGGATGACCGCGCGCTCGATGGCGTTCTCCAGCTCGCGCACGTTGCCCGGCCACGGGTGCTGGGCGATGGCGGCGAGCGCATCTGGAGACAGCGAGGCGGGCGGGCGCCCGATGCGGAGGCAGGCCCGCTCCAGCAGGTGCTTCGCCAGCGCGGGCACGTCCTCGCCGCGCTCGCGCAGCGGGGGCAGGCGGATTTCAACGACGCGCAGGCGGAAGTAGAGGTCCTGGCGGAACAGCCCCTCCTGCACGCGGCGGGGCAGGTCGCGGTGCGTGGCCGCGAGGATGCGCACGTCCACCTTGCGCGAGCGCGTGGCGCCCACCCGCCGCACCTCGCCGTCCTGGAGCATGCGCAACAGACGCGCCTGCGCGGGCGCGGGCAGCTCCCCAATCTCATCCAGGAAGAGCGTGCCGCCGTGCGCCGCTTCCACCAGGCCCGCGTGCGCGGCCTGCGCGCCGGTGAAGGCGCCCTTCTCGTGGCCGAACAGCTCGCTCTCCAGCAGGCCCTCCGGAATGGCGGCGCAGTTGACCGCGATGAGGGGCCCTTCCGCGCGCGGGCTCTGCGCGTGGACGGCGCGGGCCACCAGCTCCTTGCCGGTGCCGGACTCGCCCAGCACCAGCACGGTGGCGGCGGAGGGGGCCACCTTGCGCACGCGCTCGAACACGTCGCGCATGGCGGGGGAGTTGCCCACCATGCCGCCGGGGGACCAGGTCTGCTCCACCTCTCGCTTGAGGGCGGCGTTCTGGCGGGTGAGGCGGCCCTCGCGCAGCACGCGCTCCACCTGGAGCAGCAGCTCGTCGTGGTCGAAGGGCTTCGCGATGTAGTCCACCGCGCCCAGCTTCATCGCGTCCACGGCGGACTTCACCGTGGCGAAGCTGGTCATGATGAGCACCGGCACGCCCGGACACAGCGCGATGATGTCCGTGCCCGGCGGCCCGGGCAGGCGCAGGTCGGAGATGACCAGGTCGAAGGCGTCCAGCGCGTGCTCGGCGGCGGCCTCTGGCACTGCGCCCGCTTCCGCCACGTCGTGGCCCGCGCGGGTGAGCAGCCTTCGCAGCTCCGTGCGGATGATGGGTTCGTCCTCGATGACCAGGATGCGGCTCAAGCGGAGGCCTCCTGCTTCAGCGCGTCCGCGCGGGGCAGGCTGAGCGTCACGCGGGTGCCGCCGCCGGGGCGGCCCTCGATGCTCAGCGCGCCTCCGTGCTCGCGCACGATGCCCTCCACCAGCGCGAGGCCCAGGCCGGTGCCTTCGCCGGGCTGCTTGGTGGTGAAGAACGGCTCGAAGATGCGTTGCGACAGCTCCGGGGCGATGCCGTGTCCCCGGTCCTCCACCTGGATGCGCACCTGGTCTCCCGAGGCTTCCGCCAACAGGTCCACGCGCGAGCCCGCGGGCGACGCGTCGATGGCGTTGGTCAAGAGGTTCACCAGCACCTGCTCCAGCCGCTGCGCGTCGCCGCACACCTCCAGCCCCTCCGGGCTCTGGAGCGTGCACGAGACGTCACGCGCCTTGCGCGACAGCCGGGCCAGCTGCGAGGCCTCCGCCAGCAGCGGGCCCACCGCCACGCGCGTGAAGGGCCGGGACTCGCCGCCCACCGTGCCCGCGTGGCCGAAGCCCACCAGCGCCCGGACGATGGCGTCGATGCGGCGGCACTGCTGGAGGATGAGCCCCACGCGCTCGCGCACGGCCTCCGGATCCTCCAGCTCATACTTGAGGTTCTGGCTGATGCTGGCGATGGCGGTGAGTGGATTGCCAATCTCATGCGCCACGCCCGCGGCCACCCGGCCCAGCGACGCCAGCCGGTCCTGGTGCGCGAGCCGCGCGTCCACCGCCTTGCGCTCCGTCCAGTCCTCCACCAGGAACGTGATGCCCGTCTCCGCGCCATTGGCCCCGTCCGAGGGCGCGAGCCGCGAGCGGTGCAGGCGCAGCGAGCGCTGCTTCCCGCCCACCATCACGCGTGCCTCGTCGTCGCCGCCCGGCGCGCGCGCGAGCCCGGAGAACAGGGGGCCCCACGGCTCCGGCAGGCGCGCGAGCGGCTGGCCCCGCGCGGAGTCCATGGGCACGCCCGACAGCGCCTCCAACGCGGCGTTCCAGATGACGACCTCGCCGTCCGGGCCCATGGCGCACACGCCCAGGGGCAGGTCCTCCAGGATGCGGTAGAGGTAGCGGCGCACGACCTCCAGCTCGCGCAAGGGGCCGCGCATGTCGCGCGCGTCGCGCAGCCGCTCCTCCACGAAGCGCAGCTGATCCGCCAGGGCCGTGCGCGTGCCGGGGTCCAGCCGCAGCGCTTCGCCCACCGCGAGCCGCGCCAGCACCGGGCCGATGAGGCCGGAGAGGTTGCGCTCCACGCCGTCGCGCAGGCGGCGCAGCTCCGCGGGGCGGCGCTCGTCGGGGGACAGCTCCAGCGCCTCGCGCGCGCGGTCCACCTCCGCCGCGGCCACCTGCGCGCCCAGCACGGGCTCCAGCTGCCGGCGGAACTCCTCCGGGGAGCTGGCCGCTACGCTGCCCTCGGCAAGGCCCGGCGCCTCGCGCGCGCACACCCGCGCGGCCTCGCGCTCCTCCGCGGACTGGCGCGTGACGAGCGACACCGCCACGAAGCACAGCGCGTTGAGGGCCAGCGAGGTGAAGGTGGCGAAGCCCCAGGGCTCGTCCGCGCTGAAGCCCAGCTTCACGGAGAGCTGGTTGGTCCACGCCACCAGCGAGGGCGGCTCCCACAGCGGCGCAATCAGGGTGAGGGCCCACGTCGTCCCGCCCGCCAGCAGCCCCGCCAGCAGCCCCGCGCGCGTGGCCTTGGGCCAGGTGAGGAGGCCCAGCACGCCCGGCGCGAACTGCGCGGTGGCGACGAAGGACACGAGCCCCAGGTCCACCAGGCCCATGGCCCGCGTGTTCAGCAGCCGGTAGAAGCCATAGCCCGCGAGGATGACGGCGGCGATGAGCACGCGCCGCGCCCACAACAGCCACCCGTACAGGTCGTCGCGTCCGCGTGCGGTACCCAGGGGCAGCACCAGGTGCGTCAGGCACATGGGCGCGAGCGCGAGCGTGGTGACGATGACCATGGCGCTCGCCGCGGACACGCCGCCCAGGAACGCGACGAGCGCCAGCAGCGGGGCGCCCTTCGAGATGGGCACGGAGAGGACGTGGAAGTCCGCGGGCCAGGGCAGGCCCAGCGCTTCGCCGGACCACAGCAGCACGGGCACCGCCAGGTTGATCAGCAGCATCAACAGCGGGAAGGCCCACGCGACGGTGGCCAGCCCGTCGCGCTCCGGCGCCTCCGTGAAGGCCACGTGGTACTGCCGGGGCGTGAGGAAGGCGGCGATGGTGGAGAGCACCAGCAAGGGCGCCCAGGACGCGTCGCGCGCGGGGCGCTGAAGGGCCTCCACCGCCTCCGGGTGCAGGGTGAGCCAGGCGTTGAGCCCGCCCACGCCGCCGAAGACGGACACCACGCACCAGCCCGCGACGATGAGCAGCGCCAGCAGCTTCACGCCCGACTCGAAGGCGATGGCCAGCATCAGCCCTTCATGCCGCTCGCGAGGGGCGGGGTGGCGCGCGCCGAAGAGGAGCGCGAAGACGATGAGCACGCCGCAGAAGCCGGGCCCCACCAGCGCGGGGGACGCCGCGGGGCTCAAGAGGCGCGCGGACTCCACGACGGCGCGAATCTGGAGCGCCAGGTAGGGCAGGCTGCCGGCCAGCGCGAACAGCGTCACCGCCGTGCCCGTCACCTGTCCGGGGTAGCGGAAGGCCAGCAGGTCCGCGAGCGAGGTGAGCTGCAACTCCCGCGTCAGCCGCAACAGCGGCCGCCACAGCACCGGGGCCAGGAGGCACGCGAGCGTGAGGCCCAGGTAGATGCCCAGGTAGCGGAAGCCGTGGCGGGCCGCGTAGCCCACGCTGCCGAAGTAGGACCACGACGTCGCGTACACACCCAGGGCCAGCGCGTACGTGAGCGGGTGCTGGGTGATGCGCGGGGAGATGCGGCCTTTCTCCGCCGCGTAGGCCACCAGGAACAGCGCGCACAGGTAGGCCACGGAGGCGATGACGAGCGGGCCTGGCCCCAGCGTCATGGACGCAGGCTCCGGTGCGCCACCCACCCGCCCAGGGCGATGACGCCCAGCCACACGAGGAAGGGGAGCGACGCGGGCGCCCCTTCCGCCAGCCAGAGCCTGCGCAGCGGCGAGCCGAACAGCAGCACCGCCACGGCGAACACCAGCAACGACGGCATGGCGGGAGGGTCCGCGGGGGGCCGCGACATGCCTTGAAGGATAGCAGCCCTGGCGGGCCTCGCGGGGGGCCGTGATAAGCCGGCGGGCCATGGCTCCCCCGGACGTGCCCCCGTTCTCCGAACTGCCCCAGTTCACGCTGGACCGTGAATCGCTGCGCCTGCTCCCCGAGTCCTTCTGCCGCCGCCTGGGCGTCGCGGTGATGGGCAAGGTGGACGCGGCCAACGACACGGAGCCGGTGACGGTGGCGATGCTGGACCCGGGGGACGAGTCCGTGCGCTACCGCATCGCGGACTTCCTGCGCCGGCCGGTGCGGCCCGTGCGGCTCAACCGCTACGAAATCGACTCCGCGCTGGAGGTGGGCTTCGGCGCGGGCGTGCACGCGTCGGTGGACGTGGTGCTGAAGGCGGGCACGCCGCTGTCACAGCGCCCCACCGCGGTGGAGCTGGTGAACCACGTGCTCCAGGTGGCGGTGGCGCAGAACGCGTCCGACATCCACGTGGAGAGCTACACGGACGACGTGGACCTGCGCTACCGCGTCGACGGCATCCTCCACCAGACGTACACGGACATCTCTCCGGACTCGCTGCCGGAGGTGGTCAGCCGCATCAAGGTGATGGCGGGGTTGGACATCTCGGAGAAGCGGCGCCCCCAGGACGGCCGCCTGCGGGCACTCTATGAATGGGACGGCGGGCGGAAGTTCGTGGACTTCCGCGTGAGCGTGGTGCCCTCCCCGGCGGGCGAGGACGTGGTCATCCGCCTGCTCGACGCCACGGTGGGCCTGGTGCCGGTGGAGAAGTTGGGGATGACGCCGGAGCTGCAGGCCACGGTGCTGCGGCTGTTGGGCAATCCGGAGGGGCTGGTGCTGGTGACGGGGCCCACGGGCAGCGGCAAGACGACGACGCTGTACGCGGCGCTGGCGCGGCTCAACGACGGGCGCAAGAAGATCATCACCGCGGAGGACCCCATCGAGTACGTGGTCCCCAAGGTGAACCAGAAGCAGGTGTCGCCGCAGATGCCGCACCTGACGCTCCTGCGCGCGCTGTTGCGGCAGGACCCCAACGTGATGCTGGTGGGGGAGATCCGCGACCTGGAGACGGGCAGCACCGCGCTGATGGCGGCGGCCACGGGGCACGTGGTGCTGGGCACGCTGCACACGGCGGATGCCATTGGCGCGGTGAGCCGCCTGCGCGGGCTGAAGCTGGAGGACGGCGACATCGCGGAGGCGCTGCTCGCGGTGCTGGCGCAGCGGCTGGTGCGGCGCATCTGCCCGGAGTGCTCCGCGCCCGCCGCGCCGACGGCGGACCAGCTGGCGCTGCTGGGGCCGCTCCTGGACGGCGTGCAGCCCCGGGCGGGGCAGGGCTGCGAGGCGTGCCGCCACACCGGCTTCAAGGGACGCGTGGGCCTGTTCGAGCTGCTGGTGGTGGACCCGGAGCTGCAGCTGCTCATCGCCACCGGGGCGCCGGGGGTCCGCCTGCGCCAGCACGCCCGGGCGAAGGGCTTCCGCACGCTGGTGGAGGACGCGCTGGCGAAGGTGGCGGACGGGGTCACCACGCTGCATGAGCTGACGCGCGTGGTGCCCTACCGCTACATCCTCACGGCTCGGGAGGAGCGCCAGCTCCAGGCTCAGGCGGCAGGTCCGGGCCCGGGGGCAGCATCACGGTGAACGTCGAGCCCTCGCCGGGCGCGCTGCGTACCTGCACGATGCCATTGTGGGCTTCGATGATCTGCTGGGTGATGAAGAGGCCCAGCCCCAGGCCGCCGTAGTTGCGCTCGGAGACCGCGCGCACGAAGCGCTCGAAGACGCGCGGCTGGTCCTCCATCGGGATGCCGATGCCCTCATCCCTCACGCTCAGCACGGCGAGCCCTGCCTCCATGCGCACGCGGATGTGGACGGGCTTGCCCGCGCCGTACTTGAGCGCGTTGGTGAGCAGGTTGGTGATGACCTGATCCACCCGGGACCGGTCCCAGTGGCCCGGGGTGGGGGTGGGGGCCTCCAGCGTGACGACGCAGCCGACCTGCGCGGACTGGGGCGCGTAGCGGGCCACCACGTCGCGCGCGAGCGAGGCCAGGTCCATGGGCGCCCGGTCCAGCCGCAGCTGGCCCATGCTGATGCGCGACACGTCCAGCAGGTCCTCGATGAGGTCGGACAGCTTGCGCACCTGCCGGCGGGCCACCTCCAGGTCGCGGGAGATGCGCTCCACGGGCAGCGTGGCGGAGGGGTTGTTCTCCACGGTGCGCAAGAGGGCGGTGAGCTTGAGCTGCAGCGGGGTGAGCGGCGTCTTCAGCTCGTGCGAGGCGACGGAGAGGAACTCGTCGCGGGCGCGCACGGCGTCGCGCAGCATCTCCAGCTCGCGCCGCTCCTGGGACTGTTTGCGCTGGGTGATGTCGCGCGTCACCTTGGCGAAGCCCCGGAGGTTGCCCGCCGGGTCATGCAGCGCGGTGACGACGACGCTGGCCCAGAAGAGGCTGCCGTCCTTGCGGACGCGCCAGGCCTCCTCCTCGAAGTGGCCTTCCCGGGCGGCCACCTGGAGGGCGTACCAGGGCTTGCCCCGCGCCACGTCCTCCGGGGGGAAGAAGCGGCTGAAGTGCTGGCCGATGATCTCCTCGGCCTTGTACTGCTTGAAGCGCTCGGCGCCGGCGTTCCAGGTGGACACGCGGCCGTCCACGTCGAGCATGTAGATGGCGTAGTCCTGGACCTGCTCGACGAGCAGGCGGAAGCGCTCCTCGCTCTGCAAGAGCTGCTCCTGGGCCTGCTTGTGCTCGGTGAAGTCGCGCACCACCTGGCCGTAGCCCACGAGCTGGCCCTGTGAGTCGCGCATCGCGGTGATGACGACGTTGGCCCAGAAGAGGCTGCCATCCTTGCGCACGCGCCAGCCCTCCTCTTCGAAGCGGCCCTCGCGGCAGACGATGTCCAGGTGCTGCTGGGGCTTGCCGCGGGCCACGTCCTCGGGCGGGTAGAAGCGGCTGAAGTGCTGGCCGAGGATCTCCTCGGACTGGTAGCCCTTGATGCGTTCGGCGCCGGTGTTCCAGCTCATGATGAGGCCCGCCGGATCCAGCGTCAGGATGGCGTAGTCCTTCACGCTGTCGATGAACAGGCGCAGCTGGGTGGCCATGTCCCGGGCCGCGCTGGGATGCGCGAACGCGATGTCGCCACCGCTGGCGGACGAGGGAGGCTGGCTGTCGTCCAGGGGACTTCTCATAGACGGTCCAGAGTAACGCACGGGGAGGGGACAGCGGGGGGGAACGGTGCAGTGGATCCATCCACCATCCAACCCTGCCGGGAGACCGGGCTTCCGAGCAGAGCGGAAGCTCACACCCTGCGTGGAGAACCCGTGGATTTTCAAGGCCGCATTGTCCCCAGGTCCAATACGGGGCGGCCGGGCTAGGGCTTGAGGTGGTCGTAGCTCAGGAAGACGACGCCACAGTCGACCGTGCGCGTGCCTGTGAGGCGCAGGCGGTGGGGTGCGAAGCCCGCTTCGACGAGGCGGATGCCCTGGCCGACGATGACGGGGTTCACCTTGATGATGAACGCGTCGATTTCAGGCATCAGCTCGGCGGCGAGCGCGCCACCCCCGCACAGCCAGATGCCCAGGCCGTCGCGCGCCTTCAGTTCGCGCACGGTGGCGAGCGGCGTGCTGGAGAGGTGGACGGCGGGGTCGGGGCTCTTCGTGAGGGTGCGGGAGAAGACGTGGTGGTCCAGGTGCGGGTACGCGTTGGTGACGCCCGCGTCGAGTCCGACCTGATAGGTGTTGCGGCCCTCCAGCACGGTGTCGAAGTGCCTGCCCGGGCCGGTGATGCCCTTGAAGGCGCGGTAGCCGGCGGGGAGCGTCTCCGGGTACTCGGCGGCGATGGCGTCGAAGTAGTCCGGCTCCGTGCTGAAGTAGTCGTACGCACCGGTGGGCGAGGCGATGAAGCCGTCGAGCGAAGTGGCGACGTAATAGGTCAGTTTCCGCATGGGCGTGCTTCCTCCGGAAACCAGGGCTTAGCACCGGCTGGGCGGGAGCACCTGTTAGAAAGGCATTGGCTGGTTGCCTGCACGGCAATCCCGGAGGAGGCGGTGCCATGAAGCTCTGGGCAATGGCCGTGCTGCTGTGGCTGACGGCGGGCTGCGCGACGACGCGCGTGGTGAACCTCGACACGGGGCAGGGCCGGCCCATCGCCTATACGCCGGTGGAGACGCGGCCGGTCCGGATGGACGAGGAGGCGTTCAAGGACGCGGTCACGCAGCTGGTGCTCGCGCTGAAGCTGGACGTCGCGCTCCGGGAGGACGGCCGGCGCTCGCTGCTGGCGTCGGTGGGAGGCATCGTCGCGGGGGCTCAAGGCCGGCAGGTGCTCCGTTTGGGTGATGGCTTCTCCCTGGACCCGATGGAGCGGCGGAGGCTGGCGCTCTCCTTCGCGCTCGACACGGTCTGGGAGGGAGTGGCGGAGGCAGTGGAAGACCTGCTGGATCCCGTGGCGCTGCAGGCCATGGTCACGACGATGATCGGCACCGCGATGGTGATGCTGGTCGCACCGGAGCCCATCACCAAGCTGGTCGCGGTGGTGTTGACGGCTTCGCTCATCGCGTATCTGGGAACAGGTCCTGTGTGGAACATGGGGCAGGCGTTCTTGCGGCTCATGGACGAGTCGCGGGATGCGCGGGACGAGGCCGGCCTCAAGGAGGCGGGACATCGCTTCGGGCGTGTCCTGGGAGCCAACGGAGCGCGGGTCCTGGTCATCGTCGCGATGACGGCACTCGGTGGCAGGAGCGCGATGGCCGCGCAGGGACCAAGGCTGCCGGGCTTCCCGCAGGCGGCGTTGAGGGCGGAGGTGGAGGGTGGATTCCAGCTGTCGAGAGCGCTGGCCGGTGAGGTGCGGTCCATCTCCGTGTCGTCGGCGGGAGTGCTCAACGTCACGCTGGCGCCCACCGCCGTGGCGGCTGTCGCCATGGGACCCGGAGGCGGCGGAATCCAGGGCGACCCCGAGGGAGATGTTCATCACATCTGCACGGACAAGAACGAGGTGTCGGAGCAGTCAGGCGGTCCGTGGACGCCCCTCTTCGAGCCGTTCTTCGAACAGGCGGGGATGAGCCTCAACGACCCCGCGAATCTGGTGCGGATCAACGGACACCGAGGGCCGCATCCTGCGGAGTACCATCAAGCGGTGTTCAATCGACTCAGCCAGGTAATGGCGAAATGCAGAGGCGTCGCGCAGTGCCGGACTGCGTTGGTGGACGTCCTGACATCCATCGCGAAGGACCTGACGACCGCGGGCACACGCATGCGAAAGCTCATCACCAGGGATCCCGATGCATGATGTGAAGGAACGACGGTTCTTCGACCTGTGTATCGATGTGTACGTACCGGGGCGCTGGTACTTCAAGACACCGATCCATGTGGACGGTCAGCCCTTGGATGACCCCTGGGTGTTCACGGATGGGGTGTTCATTCCCGACCCGGGCCCGCTGCGTATTCCGCTCTCCCGTCATGGGAAGCCCCTGGACTTCACCACCACTGGCGTAGGGGTCGCGCCCGTTCTCAGTCCTCGGACCGCAGAAGTTTTTCGCGCGCTGGCCCCCAACGACGTGCAGCTTTTCCCCGTGCAGGTCGAGGGCCAACCCGAGCCCTATTTCCTCTTGGTCGCAACGCGTACGGTTCGCTGCGTTGATGAAGTGGCGAGTGAAGAGGTTCAACTCTGGAAGCCAGAGAACGGGCAACCCGAGAAGGTGGGCCAGTATCTGGCCATCGCTGGATTACGTATCGACAAGACAAGAGTCGCTGACGAACGGGTGTTTCGTCTGTGGGGATGGCGGCCCGCGCTCATCGTCGATGGCGAACTCAAGGCCGCCCTGGAACAGACCGGCATCGTGGGAGGACAGTTCGTCGAGGTGTAGAACCCGAGCCCATGGAACTCCGTCCCGCCGTGCCCCGCTTCAATGGAAACTTGCCGTTCGATAGGCAAGCGAGACGCGTGGGGCTGACCGATGCGATCAGCGTGGAGGGCGCATGAAGCTCTGGGCAATGGCCGTGCTGCTGTGGCTGACGGCGGGCTGCGCGACGACGCGCGTGGTGAATCTCGACACGGGGCGGGGCCGGCCCATTGCCTATACGCCGGTGGAGACGCGGCCGGTCCTGATTGACGAGTAGGCGTTCAGGGACGCGGTCACGCAGCTGGTGCTCGAGCTGAAGCTGGACGTCGCGCTCCGGGAGGACGGCCGGCGCTCGCTGCTGGCGTCGGTGGGAGGCATTGTCGCGGGGGCTCAAGGCCGGCAGGTGCTCCGTTTGGGTGATGGCTTCTCCCTGGACCCGATGGAGCGGCGGAGGCTGGCGCTCTCCTTCGCGCTCGACACGGTCTGGGAGGGAGTGGCGGAGGCAGTGGAAGACCTGCTGGATCCCGTGGCGCTGCGGGCCATGGTCACGACGATGATCGGCACCGCGATGGTGATGTTGGTCGCACCGGAGCCCATCACCAAGCTGGTCGCGGTGGTGTTGACGGCTTCGCTCATCGCGTATCTGGGAACAGGTCCTGTGTGGAACATGGGGCAGGCGTTCTTGCGGCTCATGGACGAGTCGCGAGATGCGCGGGACGTGGCCGGCCTCAAGGATGCGGGGCATCGCTTCGGGCGCGTGCTGGGAGACAACGGAGCACGGGTCCTGGTCATCGTCGCGATGACGGCGCTCGGTGGCAGGAGCGCGATGGCCGCGCAGGGACCACGGCTGCCGGGCTTCCCGCAGGCGGCGTTGAGGGCGGAGGTGGAGGGTGGGTTCCAGCTGTCGCGGGCGCTGGCCGGTGAGGTGCGGTCCATCTCCGTGTCGTCAGCGGGAGTGCTCAACGTCACGTTGGCTCCCACCGCCGTGGCGGCCGTCGCCATGGGACCTGGAGGCGGAGGGATCCAGGGTGACCCCGAGGGAGATGTCCATCACATCTGCACGGACAAGAACGAGGTGTCTGAGCAGTCAGGTGGACCCTGGACGCCGCTCTTTGAATCTTTCTTCGAACAGGCGGGAATGAGTCTGAATGACACGGCGAACTTGGTTCGAATCAACGGGCACCGAGGACCTCATCCTGCGGAGTACCATCAAGAAGTGTTCAATCGACTCAGCTTGGCGATGGCAGAATGTCGAGGCGTCGCGCAGTGCCGGGTTGCGCTGGTGGACGTCCTGGCGGCCATCGCAAAAGACCTGACAACCGCAGGCACCCGCTTGCGCAAGCTCATCACCCGGAATCCCGATGCCTGACGCGATGAAGCGGCGGTACTTCGACCTGTGCATCGACGTGTATGTGCCGGGGCGGTGGTACTTCAAGACACCGACCCACCTCGACGGTCAGCCACTGGATAATCCTTGGGTGTTCACGCGTGGGACGCCCATCCCCGACCCGGGCCCGCTGAGTATTCCGCTCTCCCGTCCTGGGATTGCCCTGGACTTCACCACCACTGGCGTAGGGGTCGCGCCCGTTCTCAGTACTCGGGCCGCAGAAGTTTTTCGCGCGCTGGCCCCCAACGACGTGCAGCTCTTCCCGGTGCAGGTTGAAGGACAGGTCGAGCCCTATTTCCTCCTGGTCGCGGCGCGCACGGTCCGGTGCGTTGATGAGGCCGCGAGTGAAGAGTTCAAGCTCTGGACTCCTGAAGACGGGCAGCCCGAGAAGGTCGGGGGATACAAGTACGTTGCCGGGCTGCGTATCGACAAAGCCAGGGTCGCTGACGAGCGCGTGTTCCGCCCATGGGGACTTCGCTCCGCTCTCATCGTCGATGGAGAACTCAAGGCCGCCCTGGAACAGACCGGCATCGTGGGAGGACAGTTCGTCGAAGTGTAGAACCCGGGCCCATGGAACTCCGTCCCGCCGTGCTCCGCTTCAATGGAAGCTTGCCGTTCGATAGGCAAGCGAGACACGTGGGGCTGACCGATGCGATCAGCGTGGAGGGCGCATGAAGCTCTGGGCAATGGCCGTGCTGCTGTGGCTGACGGCGGGCTGCGCGACGACGCGCGTGGTGAACCTCGACACGGGACGGGGCCGGCCCATTGCCTATACGCCGGTGGAGACGCGGCCGGTCCGGATTGACGAGGAGGCGTTCAAGGACGCGGTCACGCAGTTGGTGCTCGAGCTGAAGCTGGACGTCGCGCTCCGGGAGGACGGCCGGCGCTCGTTGCTGGCGTCGGTGGGAAGCATCGTCGCGGGGGCTCAAGGCCGGCAGGTGCTCCGTTTGAGTGATGGCTTCTCCCTGGACCCGATGGAGCGGCGGAGGCTGGCGCTCTCCTTCGCGCTCGACACGGTCTGGGAAGGAGTGGCGGATGCAGTGGAGGACCTGCTGGATCCCGTGGCGCTGCGGGCCATGGTCACGACGATGATCGGCACCGCGATGGTGATGCTGGTCGCACCGGAGCCCATCACCAAGCTGGTCGCGGTGGTGCTGACGGCTTCGCTCATCGCGTATCTGGGAACAGGGCCTGTGTGGAACATGGGGCAGGCGTTCTTGCGGCTCATGGACGAGTCGCGGGATGCGCGGGACGTGGCCGGCCTCAAGGAGGCTGGGCATCGCTTCGGGCGTGTCCTGGGAGCCAACGGCGCGCGGGTCCTGGTCATCGTCGCGATGACGGCGCTCGGTGGCAGGAGCGCGATGGCCGCGCAGGGGCCACGGCTGCCGGGCTTCCCGCAGGCGGCGTTGAGGGCGGAGGTGGAGGGTGGATTCCAGCTGTCGAGAGCGCTGGCCGGTGAGGTGCGGTCCATTTCCGTGTCCTCAGCGGGAGTGCTCAACGTCACGTTGGCGCCCACCGCCGTGGCGGCCGTCGCCATGGGGCCCGGGGGCGGCGGAATCCAGGGCGACCCCGAGGGAGATGTTCATCACATCTGCACGGACAAGAACGAGGTGTCTGAGCAGTCAGGTGGACCCTGGACACCCATCTTCGAAGACATCTTCCAGTCCGCCGGACTGAAACTCTCCGATGCCGCGAATCAGGTGCGCATCCAGGGGCACCGGGGGCCTCATCCTCGCGAGTACCATGTAGAAGTGCTGCGCCGGCTCCGACTCGCCATGCAGGGATGCCAGGACACCGGGCAATGCCGGGCCGCCTTGGTTGACGAACTCGCGAGGATCGCGAGAGAGCTCGTGACTGCGGGGACCAAGCTGCGGAAGCTCGTCACGAAGAACCCGCAGGGGTAGCCACCATGCCGCGACACTTCTTCGAACTCGACTTCGACATCGACGCGCCGGGCCGCTGGTATCTGCGGGAGCCCACCGGCCTGAATGGAAAGACGGTTCCGGATATCTGGGCGTTCGTGTCCGGGAAGGCCGTCACCGAGCCTGGGCCGCTGCGTGTGCCGCTGTCCCGGCCCGGCCAGCCGCTGGACTTCGACAAGACGACGGTGGCCGGAACGCCCATCGTCAGTGGCCGCATCGCATCCGTGTTCCGGGAGTTGGCCCCGGACGACGTTCAACTCTTCCCGGTGGAAATCCAGGGGCAGGCCGAGCCCTTCTACCTGCTCAACGTAATGCGCATGATCCGCTGCATCGACGATGCCGCTTGTGAAGAGGCACGACGCTGGACGCCCGAGGACGGACGTCCCGACAAGGTGGGGGAGTACCATGTCGTTTCCGGCCTGCGCATCGACGCCTCGGAGGTGGGCAGTGCCGCCGTCTTCCGTCCCTGGGGATACCTCCTGCCCATCATCGTCAATGGACAACTCAAGGCTGCCCTGGAACAGACCGGCATCGTGGGAGGACGGTTCGTCGAGGTCTGAAATGGCTGATGCAAAGGAACGGCAGTTCTTCGAACTGGACATCGATGTGTATGTACCGGGGCGCTGGTACTTCAAGACACCGACTCAGCTCGATGGCCAGCGATTGGATGACCCCTGGGTGTTCACGCTCGGGGAGCCCATTCCCGACCCTGGACCGCTGCTGATTCCTCTCTCCCGGCCCGGGAGCCCCCTGGACTTCACCTCCGCTGGGGTGGGGTTCACACCCATCCTCAGCGCCAGGACGGCTGACGTGTTTCGCGCGGAGGCTTCCCGCGACGTGCAGCTCTTCCCGGTGCAGGTCGAGGGGCAGCACGAGCCCTATTTCCTCCTGGTGGCCACGCGCACGGTCCGTTGTGTTGATGAAGTGGCGAGTGAAGAGGTCCAGTTCTGGAGACCTGAAGACGGTCAGCCCGAAAAGGTAGGGGGATACAAGTACGTTGTCGGGCTGCGTATCGACAAAACACGGGTCGCTGACGAGCGCGTGTTCCGCCCGTGGGGATTCCGGTCCGCGCTCATCGTCGATGGACAGCTCAAGGCCGCCCTGGAACAGACCGGCATCGTGGGAGGACAGTTCGTCGAAGTGTAGAACCCGGGCCCATGGAACTTCGTCCCGCCGTCCTCCTGGGCCTGCTGTGCCTCCTGCCAATCACAAGCACCGCGCGTCCCCGGTCCAGTGACCTGGGCATCCCCTTCGGCGGACAGCCGGGTTCGCTCAATGCCATCACCGACGTGAAGGGCGTGGAGGTGGGCCACGTCACGCTGAACACCGGCACCTCCGTCCGGACCGGCGTCACCTCCGTGCTGCCTCGTGGCCGGGAGGCCATTGCCCAGCCTGTCTTCGCCGCGACCTTCGACCTCAATGGCAGCGGTGAGATGACCGGCTCCCATTGGGTGAAGGAATCCGGCCTGCTCTCCGGCCCCGTGATGATCAGCGACACCCACGCCGTGGGCGCCGTGCACGAAGGCGTCATCACCTGGGCCCAGAAGCGCGACCTCACCTGGGAGCTGGGCCTCCCCGTCGTCGCGGAGACCTGGGACGGCTTCCTGCACGACATCGATGGCTTCCATGTCCGCCCTCCGCACGCCATGCAGGCGCTCGACGCCGCGCGCTCCGGCCCTGTCGCCGAAGGCTCCGTCGGCGGCGGCACGGGGATGATCTGCCATGGTTTCAAGGGCGGCATCGGCACGTCCTCCCGCAAGCTGCCGGCGGAGCAGGGCGGCTACACCGTCGGCGTGCTCGTGCAATGCAACTACGGCAGCCGCCGCCTCTTCTCCGTCGCCGGCGCTCCCGTGGGCGAGGAGATTCCCGACCTGCGCTCCTGCTACTTCGGAGACACCGCGCCGAAAGGTCCCTACCGCGCCAACCTTCCGCCGTGCTCGAAGCGCGCCAGCGCCGGTCCGCCCCCGCCAGAAGGCATGGGCTCCATCATCGTCGTGGTGGCCACCGACGCGCCGCTCCTGCCGCACCAACTGGACCGCCTGGCCCGCCGGGTGCCGCTCGGCATCGGGAAGATGGGCGGCCTGGGAGAGAACTCCTCCGGCGACATCTTCCTCGCCTTCTCCACCCAGCCCGTGAGCACCACGGAGGTCGCGCCCGTCTCCATGCTCGACAACGAGCGGATGACGCCCCTCTTCGAAGCCACGGTGCAGGCCACCCAGGAGGCCATCCTGAACTCCATGCTCGCCTCCGACACGATGACCGGCTTCCAGAACGTGCGCGTCCATGGCCTGCCACCCGAGCGGCTGGTGAAGGCCCTGCGGAAGTACGGTCGCCTGCCCCCGAAGCCCACGAAGTGACAGCGCGCTTCCCCGCGCTCCATCCGCTGCGCCATGCTCGCGCCGCCTGACGTCAAGCAAGGGGATGCGGGATGGAGAAGGACGCCTACGGACCACCGAGGGATGAACAGGAGCTGTCCGCCATCGCGGACATCATCGCGCAGGCGTTCGCCATGCCGCTCGCGGACTCCGAGACCGTGGTGCGCAAGAACTTCTCCGAGTCCTCCCTGCGCATCCTGCGCGTGAACGGCGAAGTGGCCGCCACGCTCACCCTCATCCGCATGGGCCAGTTCCTCGGCGGGCGCTCCGTGCCCCTCATCGGCGTGGGCGGAGTGGGCGTCGCTCCCGCGCACCGGGGCGCCGGCGCCGCCACGCGCCTCTTCCATCACTTCCTGCGCGAGATGCGCGACGAGGGCGCCCCCCTCTCCGTCCTCTATCCCGCGACCCAGCCGCTCTACCGGCGCGTGGGCTACGAGGTCTCCGGCGCGCGCTACGAAATCCACGTGGACGCGGCCTCGCTGGAGCTGGGGGAACGCTCGCTGTCCCTGCGCCCCCTGCGCCCGTCCGACGACGCGGCGGTGGAGGCGTGCTACCGGCGCTTCGCCTCCCAGCACCACGGCTGGCTGGACCGCGGGGACTACATCTGGCGGCGCGTGCGCACGCCCCGCAACGACACCGCCTATGGCTACGTCGTGGAGGGCGCCTCCGGCATCGAGGGCTACGTGTACCTCGTGCGCGGCCTCTCGCCCCAGGGCGCCGTGCCCACGCAGGCCGTCAAGCTCACGGACCTCACCGCCACCACGCCCGCCGCCGCGCGCCGGTTGCTGCGCTTCCTCGGCGACCACCGCTCGCTGGCGCGGGACGTGATGTGGTTCGGCGGCGCGGACGAACCGCTCCTCGCGCTGCTGCGTGAACAGACCTACCAGGTGAAGCTCTCCATGCACTGGATGACGCGCCTGCTGGACGTCCCCAAGTCGCTGGAGGCGCGCGGCTTCCCTCGCGGCCTCTCCGGCGCGCTCCACCTGGACGTGGAGGACGACCTCCTCCCGGAGAACACGGGGCGCTTCGTGCTGGAGGTGGAGGGCGGCACCGCCCGCGTCCGGCCCGGTGGCGACGGAAACCTCAAGGTGCACGTGCGCGCCCTCGCCCCGCTCTACACCGGCTTCCTCACGCCCCGGGCGCTCCAGCTCGCCGGCATGCTGAGCGCGGACGACGCGTCGCTCGACACGGCCAGCGCCCTGTTCTCCGGGCCCGCGCCCTCCCTGCGCGACATGTTCTGACGCGCGGGCCCGGGCTACCCGGGCCCCTTCCGGGAGTGGTAGGAGCGGCGTCCTCGGACGTCAGGAGGCTTCACACGTGCGCGCGTTCGTCACCGGTGGCTCGGGGTTCGTCGGGAAGCACCTGCTCAAGGCGCTCGCGAAGCGCGGAGAACCGGCGCGCGCGCTGGCCCGCTCTCCCGCCGCCATGGAGGCCGTCCAGGCCGCGGGCGGCGAACCGTGGGAGGGCGACCTCTTGGATCCGGAGCGCCTGCGCCTGGGCATGGAGGGCTGCGACACCGTCTTCCACTCCGCCGCGCACGTGAAGCTGTCCGGCCCCCGCGCGGCCTTCTACGAGGCCAACGTGCGCGGCACGGAGGCCGTGCTGGAGGCGGCGCGCGCGGCCGGCGTGAAGCGCTTCGTGCACGTGAGCACGGAGGCCGTGCTGGTGGACGGCGGCCCCATGAAGAACCTCCACGAAACCCACCCGCTGCCCGAGCGCCCCGTGGGCCCGTACCCGTCCACCAAGGGCCAGGCCGAGCGGCTCGTGCTCCAGGTCAGCTCACCGGAGTTCACCACCGTCGCCGTGCGGCCCCGCATGGTCTGGGGACCCGGGGACACCACCCTGCTGCCCACGCTGGTCGCCGCGGTGAAGTCCGGGCGCTTCCGCTGGATTGACGGCGGGCACTACCTGACGTCCACCTGCCACGTGGCCAACGTGGTGGAGGGCATGCTCCTGGCCGCGGAGAAGGGGCAGGGGGGACAGGCGTACTTCCTCACCGACGGCCCGCCCGTGGAGTTCCGCGCCTTCGTCACCGCGCTGCTCAAGACGCAGGGCGTGGAGCCCAGGGACAGGTCCATGCCCACCGCGCTGGCCGCGACGGTGGCCGTGGTCAGCGACTTCGTCTGGGACCTCCTGGGCCTCAAGAGCGCGCCGCCGCTGTCGCGCACGGAGCTGCTGCTCGCGGGCCAGGAGGTGACGGTGAGCGACGAGAAGGCCCGGCTGGAGCTGGGCTACACGGGCAGCGTGTCGCGTGACGAGGGACTGCGCGCACTGGCCGCGAAGCTGGAGTAACCTCCGCGTCCATGCGCAGGTTCGAATTCGTCGACGGCAACAGCTCCAAGTTCTGGGTGCCCGAACTCCAGGGCGCCACCTTCATCGTGACCTACGGCCGCATCGGCACGGCGGGCCAGCGCAAGGAGAAGGTGTTCCCGGACGAGGACGCCGCGCAGAAGGAGTACAACAAGAAGGTCGCGGAGAAGGTGCGCGAGGGCTACGCCGAGGTGACCTCCGGTGAGGCCCCGCC